>JALYKU010000232.1 GCA_030774595.1 Chloroflexota bacterium
GGCGCGCCGCGATGGCGAAGGCCGCGCGCGCCGAGGACCGGGCGCGGGCCACCCGCCGGCTGGTGCGCCAGGACGCCGCGCGGACGCGGGTGCGATGAGCCGGCTGAGCGAGGCCAGCTACCGGATCTTGCCGAGCTGCATGGAGATCCTCGATTTCGCCCAGCGCGACGGCCCCGACGACCGCGAGGAGCTGCGAGCCATCACCGCACGGCTGCGCGACCACGCCGTCGAGCTCGCCGACGCGCTCGAGGCCGCGGAGGCGCGTGCGCGCGGTGCGGCGATCCGCCATCGGCGGGCCGAGCGCGTCCGATGAGTGATCGCTCCGCGGTTCTGCTGCTCGTGTTCGCCGCCGTGCTCACGGGGGCGATCCTCGCGGCGGCGGTGCGATGAGACGCGCCCAGGCCGAGGACGATCGCTACCTCCTCTCGCCCGAGTGGGACCGGCGCGCGGAGCTCGCGGCGTGGGCCATCTGCATCGCGGCTTTCCTCTACCTGGTGGCCCACGTCGTCGCGGCGGTTGTCCGCTGATGGCCCGCGGCTACTTGCTCCGGACGATCGGCGGTCCGGCTCCCGTCACGCGCGTCGTCGATTACCCGTGGCCGCTGCCAGACGAACTGCCCTGGTACGACGTGGCGGGCGGGGCGGGGCGGGGTGTCGTGCCGAAGCTGGTGGGCCGCTACGTGAAGGTGCGCGAGTCGCATTTGCCGTCCGAGGTTGACGAGCACCCGAACGTCATGCGCGGCGCCGAGTACGAGTGGCGGGCGGAGTCGTGCTGACTATGTCGATCGTCCTCGACGGCGCCGGCGCGTGGCCGGACCTCATCGCGAAGCGCGAGCGGGGCGAGGTCATCCACCTCACCGAGGGCGCGCGGCTGGAGGTCGCCGCGCTCGCGGGCGGAATGACCAGCGGGAAGCCGAGCGTCGCGATCCGCGTCGATCTCCCCGACGGCCGGGTAGTCGTGGCCGAGACCTCGATGCGCCTCTTCCTCGCGGCAGCTGTCGCGTTCCACGCGCGATACGGATCGGACCTCGAGGGCCAAGACGTGGCGATGCGATGAGGTGGCTGTCGCTGTCCGCCGCAGACGCGGCGCTGGTGAGCAGGGCGCTCGACGACGCGGTCGTGAAGGCCCTCGAGGCCGCGGCCGCGTGCGAGGGCACCGGGGATCTTGCGGGCGCGCGGGGATGGCGCGGCGACGCGGACGTCCTCGAGGGGCTGCGCGCGCGCCTCGTCCACAGCTGGGCGCGCGACGCGAAGGCGGAGGAGAACCGCCGGCGCGGAGCGGAGACCCGCCGGCGCCAGGCGGAGCGACTCCCGCGGTGACAGCGAAAAGCGCCGAGCGCGACGTCGCCGCGGTCATCTTGGCCGACCTGCGCCGCACCCGCGCGCGGCTCGCGGGGATGATGGTCCAGGCGAGCAGCGAGCCCGAGCGCACGCGGTACTTCTGCATGGTCCAGGGCGTCGATGCCGCGATCACCAGCGCGGTGCGCGCGCGTACCGCGCTCGACGCGCGGGCGGCGGCGGAGTCGAGCTCGTGAGGCACCGATGACGACACCCGCCCGCTTCACCGCCGCCGCGATCCTCGCCGACCTCCACCGTACCCGCGACCAGATCGTGCGCATGGGGGCACAGGCCGAGGACCGCGCGGAGGCGGACCACTACGGGCGGATGGCGGCGGGGGTGGAGGTCGCGCTCGACTCGGCGCGCGCACTCGTCGCGAGCCTGTCCGAGACGGCGAAGCGATGAAGTGTGCACGGTCTACCGGGCAGCGCGAAAAAGCGACGTCCCAGTGATTTGTACGTGCGGCCACGACCTGCAGCGCCACAACCTCGCCGGCGACTGCCTGTGGGTGGTCGAGGCCGGTGCGGACGGGCGCGCGGTGCGGTGCGACTGCCTCGAGTTCTTTCTGGACCAGCCCGAGGACCCGGCGAGCAGCGACCGCATCCATACGTTCCTGGACGGGTGGCGGATGAGCGACGAGTACGGCACCGAACCCGACACCACCGCCGACGACGGCGCGAGCGCGGCTACGTGATCGACTCGTTCTGCGAAATCTGCGGCAGGCCCTCGCTCACGCAGTGGTGCTGGCGGTGCCAACAGGATGAGGACCGCGACCGCAGGGGCTACACGTGACCGAGGACGCCGTGTGGAACGAGATCCACACCTGGGCGATCGACTTCGGCCTCCACCGCGCGGGCGACCACGACCGCAAGGGGCAGGGCAAGGTGGATCACTTCGCCATCGCCGTCCTGCGCTCGAACGTCATCGCCGCGATGAAGGTGCCGGTCGAGCCGTCGGCGGCGTGGACGAATCCGTGGAGGCCCGGGGTGCGCGCCGGATGAGCGCCGAGCTGGATACCGCGGCGCGCGGGCTCGTGCTCTCGACCGGCGAGATCGTCCGGCTCCAGGGCGAGAACCGCCCGGCGCTGTCGTTCGACAGGGCGCGCGAGCTCATCGACGAGCTCGACGCGCTGATCGCGAAGGCGCGCGACCTGCGCGCGTGGGCGCAGTACGTCGTCGAGCAGGACTGCGCCGCGAACGGCCGCGAGGAGGTCGTGATCGGGGCGCGCCGCTTCGCCTTCAAGGGCGAGCGCGTGTACCAGGTCCACGACGAGGCGGAGCTGTGGGCGCAGCTGCAGCGGCTCGTCGAGCAGGGCGAGCTCACCGCGGACGAGGTCGACGCGGCGATCCACTTCGAGACGGTGCCGGAGCACCGCGCGTGGCGGATCCACAACGGCAGGCTCGGCGACTTGCTCAAGCGCGGCGGCGCCGTCGCGGCCGCGATCCACGCGCACCGCACCGAGACGACGGCGCCGGCGGCGCTCAAGGCGAAGGCGAGGTAGAGATGGCGATTGGAATCCGTCAAGACCCGCGGTCGATTCGGCCCATAAACCCCAAGAAAAGGGCCCGGGTCGATATACGGGGGTGCGCGCGCTGTGGCAAGGACCATCCGGCGCTTCCCTTCCAGAAGCTACGACGCGCCATCGAGATCGTCGACGCCTGGTCCTGGTGGAGCACCTGCCCAACTACTGGTGAACCGATCCTCATGCAAATCGCCAATGCCCCGGTGATCGCGGACGCCATCCCGTCGAAGAGGCGGACGCGCGCATGACAGTCAACACGAAGCCCGAGCACGGCGTCGCAGTTCTCGAGGGCGAGTTCACCGTAGTGCGACCGCTCGCATCGACGGAGGACGCGATCGCGAACTGGAACGCGTACCAGGACCTGACCCGCCGGCTCCTCGTGGCGAGCGACTGGCAGACCTTCCGAGAAGGTGGCAAAGAGGGCCGCTTCGTGAAGAAGAGCGGCTGGCGGCGGCTCGCCACGCACTACGGCATCTCGATCGAGATGGTCGACGAGCGCCTCGGCCATGACCATGACCCGAAGGTCTGCGCGCGGATCCGCTTCCCGGAGCAGATGAAGACCGAGCGGGATTGTGGCTGCGGGGTGTCGTTCGCGAGGTACGTCGTGAAGGCGATCGCGCCGAATGGCCGCTCGGTGACGGGGATCGGGATCTGCTCGACCGGTGAGAAGAATCGCCGCTTCACCCGGCAGGACCACGACATCGCCACGACCTCGTGGACGCGCGCGGTCAACCGCGCCGTGAGCGACATGATCGGCGCCGGCGAGGTCTCCGCCGAGGAGGTCCGCGTCACCGGCGCGGTGCGCGGCCTGCCGCAGGAGGACCGCGAGGCGATCCGGAACGCGTGGGTGAAGGCTGGCGTCGCCGCGCGCGACCGGGCCACCGAGGCGATCAGGTCGTGGGGCTTCAAGGGCGCCGAGCGGCGCGAGCTCTTCTCCGACTTCGACGCGCGGGCGCAGGACGACCAGGTCGCGGAGCTGCTGAACGTTCTCGCGGGGGACGACGCGCCGTTCGATCCCGACCTGGTGCCGCCGGAGTGAAGCGGCGCACGTGCCCGTCCTGCGGCGGCTCGCTGCGGGCGCGTCCCACGCAGCCCGGATGGGTGCACGAGCCCGCACAAGGCAGCACGTCGTGCCCGCTCTCGCGCGAGTGCCCGACGTGCCGTGTGCATCCGGGCCAGTGGTGTGTGAGGCCGAGCGAGCACCGCGCGATGACCCTGCACGCGTCGCGTCTGAGTGCGGCATGAGCGCCAAGCCGTACCAGGGCACCGTCGTCGCCGCCGAGCGCTCGCAGGCCGAGGTCGATGCGCTGCTCACCAAGCGCGGCGTCACCGACATCCGCTGGACCTCAACGGCGACGCTGAAGGTGCTCGAGTTCCATCACCCGCTGCGCGAAGTCATCGGCCAGACGAAGTCGTACGAGCGGTGCCCGGTGCACGGGAAGTACCACCCGCGTAGCGCCCAGCACCCGCTCTACAAGGTCCGCGCGGTCCTCGGCGTGCGCGTCGTCGTCGCGCTCCCGGCCGACGATGCCGAGCGGCGGCGCCTCATGCGCGTGCTCTTCTGGATGCTCAAGAGCAAGTTCGAGATCGTCGACGCGGGTCTGGCGGTGTTCGAGGAGGAGTGGATGGCGTACCTCACGCTCGGCCAGGGGCGGCGCGTCTACGACGGCTTCAAGCCCTTCCTCGAGCAGAAGATCGCCGACGGAGTTGACCTCAGCGCGGGCATCGGGCACGACGGCCTGCTCGCGATCGCGGCGAAGGCCGCGGAGACGAAGTGAGCGTGCACCGTCCCGTGCTCAGTGGACGCCTGGCGACGGATGTGGAAGCGGCCGTCGCCCGGCGTCCGGTGCGCACGGATGCCGGCGCTCGACAGATGCCGAGGCCGCGCCTGGACCGCGCGATGACCCGGTGGCTTACCCACCATTCGTCGGCGGACACACTCCCGTCCGCCGACCACCACGCACCGGCGAGCGCGGGAACCCTCGCGACTGCAGCGGGCCAGGCCGCCGGCGCCGTGCCCACCACTGCGGCTCCGGTCCCGATGACACCTGCACCAGCGCGTCGGCATCCAGCCAGCGTCACCGGCGCCGACGGCTTCGGGGTGCGTGACGGCGGGACCGGGACACACCCCGACTCATCGCCGATCTTCGCGCCGCTCGCCCGGTGGATGCCGCGCCCGATATGCGGGGTGTGCTGGGCGGGCAACTGCTACCGGCCGTCGACGGCGACGAGTCGCTTCTGCGTTGGGCACCAGGCGAACAGAGAGAAGAGGTAGAGGAGGCACACATGGCTAGCGGACCGTTGGAGCTCGAGGACTGCGAGATCAAGAGCTGGACACCGAAGCCGGCGAAGTTCGACGCGAAGGGCGAGCAGCTGCAGCCACCGAAGCTCGCGATCACGTTCCACGTAGACATGGAGCAGATCGGCCCGGACCTGGGGCAGCTCGCGTGGTGGTTCCACAAAGGCGTGCCCGTCACGGTGACGCTCGACGGCGTCGTGCAGACGAAGTTCAGCGACGCGAAGGGCGGGATCGTCGACGCGGCGATCGACGGGCTCGAGCGTGCGTTGGACCGGCAGCAGGGCGAGGGCGAGCGCGAGCGCGAGCCGACGC
>JALYKU010000233.1 GCA_030774595.1 Chloroflexota bacterium
GCGCTGAAGACCGGGACCACGCTTAGAGCGCCTTGACGCTCGCGATCAGGTGCGCGACCGATTCCTTGGCGTCGCCGAACAGCATCACGGTCTTCGGGTCGACGTACAGCTCGTTGTCGATCCCCGCGAAACCCGGGCTCATCCCTCGCTTCAGCACGACGATGTGCGCGGCGCGGTCGACGTCGAGGATCGGCATGCCGTAGATCGGACTCCCCGGCGAGTTGCGCGCGGCCGGGTTCGTCACGTCGTTCGCGCCGATCACCAGCGCGACGTCGGTACGTGGGAACTCCGGGTTGACCTCGTCCATCTCCTTCAACTGCGTATACGGGACGTTCGCCTCCGCGAGCAGGACGTTCATGTGGCCCGGCATCCGTCCCGCGACGGGATGGATCGCGTAGCTGACCTCGACTCCCTTCGCCTCCAGCATGTCAGCGAGCTGGCGGACGTCGTGCTGGGCCTGGGCGACCGCCATCCCGTAACCGGGGACGATCACCACCTTCTGGGCATAGGCGAGCATGACGGCGACGTCCTCGGCGCTCGCGGAGCGCACCGCCCCGCCGTTCGATCCGGCCGCGGCTGCCGCCGGCGAGCCCGAAGCGACCTGGCCGAACGCGCCGAAGAGGACGTTCGCGATCGACCGGTTCATCGCGCGCCCCATCAGGATCGTCAGCAGGGTTCCGGAAGCGCCGACGAGCATGCCGCTGACGATCAGCACGTTGTTCTCCAGCTCGAAGCCGGTCGCGGCGGCGGCAAGGCCCGTGAACGCGTTCAGCAGCGAGATCACCACGGGCATGTCCGCTCCGCCGATCGGGAGGACGAACAGGACGCCGAAGACCAGCGAGCCGCCGATCAGCGCCGCGAGGAGCCACTGGTTCTCGACGCCGGCCGCGATCGCCACGCCGGCGGCGGCGATGGACGCGAAGAGGAGCCCGTTGACGACCTGCTGCCCGCGATACACGATCGGGCGCCCCTGGATCAGATCTTGGAGCTTCGCGAATGCGACCATGCTGCCGGCGAAGGACACGCTCCCGATCAGCGCCGACAGGACGATCGTCGCGCTGATGTCGTAGTGGAGGTGACCGAGCAGCGGCGCGCGAAGGTGGAACTCCGCCAGGGACACGAGCGCCGCCGCCCCGCCACCGACGCCGTTGAACAGCGCGACCATCTGGGGTATCGCAGTCATCTTCACGCGGCGTCCCGCGACCGCCCCGAAGACGCCTCCGACGAGCATCCCGGCCGCGATCTCCCAGTAGCTGACGATCTCGCTCTGCGCGAACGTGACCGCGATCGCGATCAGCATCCCGACCGCGCCGATCCAGTTGCCACGGCGCGCCGTGGCCGGATTCGACAGGAACTTGAGCGCGAGGATGAAGGTCACGATCGTGACCAGGTAGAGGAGATTCGTGAGGTTGCTGCTCACTTCGGCGCGTCGTCGGCGCCGCGCTCCGGTGCCTTGCGAGTCTTGAACATCTCGAGCATCCGGTCCGTAACGACGAAGCCGCCGACGACGTTCGCCGACGCGAGCACGACCGCGACGAGACCGAGGATCAGCGTGAGCGTGTCCTTGTGGTCGAGGCCCGCGACGACCATAGCTCCGACGATCACGATCCCGTGGATCGCGTTCGTTCCCGACATAAGTGGCGTGTGCAGCAGCGTCGGCACCTTCGAGATCACCTCGAAGCCGAGGAAGATCGCGAGCACGAGGATCGTGATCTCGAAGACGAGCAAGGCCCCGTGGCTCACGCGGGCACCTCCTCGCGCCGCGTCACGCACGCGCCGGCCGTGATCTCGTCCTCGAAGTCGAGCACGAGCGCGCCCTCGGGAGCGAGGTGGTCGAGCAGCGCCTGGACGTTGCGCGCGTAGAGCCGGCTCGCGTCGTAGGGCATCTCGCTCGGCAGGTTCAGGCGGCCGACGATCGTAACGCCTTCGCGGACGACCGTCTCGCCGGGCTCGGTCAGCTCGCAGTTGCCCCCGGTCTCGGCGGCGAGGTCGACGATCACGGAGCCGGGGCGCATCGCCCGCACGGCCGTTGCCGGGATCAGCTTCGGGGCCGGCCGGCCGGGGACTGCCGCGGTCGTGATCACCACGTCGTAGTCGGGGAGCTTCTGCTCGAGCGCGGCCTGCTGCTGCGCCTGCTGCTCGGGTGTCAGTTCCGCGGCGTAGCCCCCTGCGGTCTCCTCGCCCTTCACTCCCAGGTCGAGGAACTTCGCGCCGAGCGACTCGACCTGCTCTTTGACGGCCGGACGCACGTCGAAGCCGTGGACGACGCCGCCCAGCCGGCGGGCTGTCGCGATTGCCTGGAGCCCGGCCACGCCGGCGCCGAGGACGAGCACCTTCGCGGGCTGGACTGTGCCTGCGGCGGTGGTCAGCATCGGCAGGAAGCGGGGAAGGCTGTCGGCCGCGATCAGCGCCGCCTTGTAACCGCCCACGGTCGCCTGCGAGGAGAGCGCATCCATCGACTGCGCGCGCGTGATTCGTGGGATCGATTCCATCGCGAACCCGACGATCCCTCGCTCGGTCAGACGCTCGATTCCTTCATGGTCGGTCAGGGGCTGCAGGAAGCCGATCAGGACGGTGCCGCGCTGGAGGCGGTCGGCCTCGTCCGCGCTGGGCTTCTGCACCTTGGCGACGACCTCCGCGCCCCAGGCGCTGTCCACGATCGCTGCGCCGGCGTCTTCGTAGGCGGTGTCCTCGAACGACGCGGCGCCTCCGGCGCCGCGCTCGACCAGCAGCTCATGTCCCGCCTCGACAAGCTTGGCGACCACCTCCGGGACGAGCGCGACCCGGCGCTCGCCCTGCGCAGTCTCCCTTGGGACGCCGATCCTCACGTGCTCAACTCTATGCAGCGAAGGGTGGCGTGCGTGGTCAGGACTGCGTCGCCGCGCGCTTGCGGAACCAGCGGAAGACCTCGACGCCGAACGTGATCGCGAGCGCGATCCCGAACGCCACGAGGAAGCCCTTGAACGGGCTGTCCTTGAAGGTCTTCCCACCGAAATAGCCGAGCAGCCCCGCGTACGAGCCCCAGATCGCACCGGCGGCGAGATCGAATTTGATGAACCGTGTCCACGCCCAGCCGAGGCTGCCCGCGGCGAATGTGGCCGCGGTCCGACCGCCCGGGATGAAC
>JALYKU010000234.1 GCA_030774595.1 Chloroflexota bacterium
GCGCCGATCCTAGTCGGCGGTCCGCGACCGCGCGCCAGCGTGCCGGCGGCCGATCGCCTGCAGCTGGGCCCGCAGGGGCCGGACCCGCTCACCCAGCTCGTCGATCACCGCAAGGGCGGTCTCGACCATCTGTCGACCGGCTGGCGAGAGCGCGGCGCTCGACAGCGTGGCGCGGCCCGCTTGGGTTAACAGGCCGCGCAGCGCGGGCACGCCCTGATGGAATAGCTGGGCCTGGATCCGCTGCTGCCAGGTGCGGCGTTGGTCCATCGACGCCACGTACAGCCGGACCAGCGTGCGCACCTCCAGCACGTGCGGCGGTGCGATCCACGACTCCGGCAAACGCCCTTGGCATAAGAGCTCCCGCTCGAGGCGGGCGTAGCCCGGTCGGTGCTCGCGCGCTTCTTGCGACCGCGTTGGGTTGCGGTGTCGGCGGGCTCGGCCAGATGCGGGGTGATCCCCGCGGCCACCATCTCCTCGACCACGAAGCGCCAGCCTGTGCATCCCTCGACCGCGAAGGCGACGTCGGCGCGACCGGCGAAGCGGCCGAACGAGGTCCGCAGCACGCTGCGGGTCGCCGGTCGGATCTGACCTCGGGTCACCTCGCCAGTGTCGGTATCCAAATAGTCAAACGTGATCTGCGCTCGATGCACGTCAAGGCCACCTACGATCGTCATCGGGACCTCCTCGAGCTCCTGTATTGCGCACTAGCTTGCGCGTGTGCCGAGGGGGTCCCATCACATGTCATCTTTCAAGGAAGAGGTCAGGGTTCGAATGCCCTCCGGGCTACACGCCCAGCACTCTCCGCCCCGCACGCTCACCGATCGCCGCCAGATACATGATCTGGCGGCCAGCGGCCGCGGGCTCGAAGAAGCGCGTGACCTCGTCGTCGAAGAACGTGAGGCCGGTCGTGCCAAGTCCCATCGCCGTCGCTGCCAGCTCGAGGCGACCGCCAGCGATCCCACCGGCGATCTGGGCAACCCGGTACCCGCGGTTGCCGAAGCGCTCGAGTACCGCGTCGAGGTCGGAGAGGAAGTACACGTCCGCCGCGGCGCTCGCGCCGAGCTCTTGCCCAAGCGCGAGCTCGCCGGCCGCGCGTCGGAAGTCGCCCTGCTGGATCGGCCTGAGGTTGGGGCCGTACGTGCCGCGCGCCAGCCCCTCGACGGCGTTCACGATGACGAACGGCTCGACGAGGTCCGCGGCGAACGCGTCGCCGGGGACCGGTTCGCGGGCGACCGCGATCGCTCGCTCGAGCTGCTCGCGCACGATCGTCCCGTACGAGAAGCGCCGCGCCGAGCGCCGCCTGTGAATGACCTCTTCGATCGCGGGGGCAGCCAGCGGCGCAGCCGGCGTGTCGGAGATCGCGTCGGCCCGGGTGCGCCAGGCGACCACATCATCAGCCGACGCGAGCGACGAGGCCCCGTGTGCCTCCTCGATGGCACGGTAGCGCACCTCGCGCGGCGACAGCGGCTCGGTCGGGAGCGCGAGATCGTCGAACTGCGGCGTCTCGTGGGGAGGCGCCGCGCCCGAGCCGATCGCGACGAGCGCGAAGGCCGCCTCACGCGTCCCGTCGGCGCCGACGAGCCGGTTCACATCGTCGTCGACGAAGCCCATGACGATCGATGCGGATCCTGCTGTCTCGCCAAGGAGCGCAAGGAGGTTCGCGAGAATCACGCCGCCATCCCAGTACACGTGGCGATACGCACGCTCGCGGTATTTCCAAGCGTTGCGCCAGAACGTACTCGTGAGCACGACGATGAGCGGCGCCGACGCTAGCGGCGCGAAGGCGCCGCCAGCCCGGAGGAGCGCGCCGCGCACGTCGCCGTGACGGAGCGGTCGCAGCCGGTGGTCGTGCGCGCCGTAGTGGTACAGGCCCGCCGCGAGGTCGTTGCGCTCCGCGGCCGCGAGATACAGCTCGACGTGGTAGAGCGCACCGGTGCAGGGCGCCGCTCGGAAGCCGTAGCGCTCCCCGGATGGACCGCGGCGCCAGCGGAGGACGCCGTTCGAGTACCGGCAAAGGCGCGCGAGGTCGTCGGGCAACGAGATTCCGTCGGGCGAGTTGTAGATCTTGAACGGGAGCGGCTTGTTCGACCAGTCGAGGCGGTGCGCGCTCTGGGCGAGGCTCGCTGGCGAATGCTTCGTCGATTCGTGATAGTCGCGGAGCGCGTATCCCATCTCGTGGCCGGGATAGTGTCCGCCTCGCTGCCGGGCTACGCGATCCTCTTGGAGTCGATATACGTTCCGTAGGGCGTCATTCGATGCGCACCGCATCTCCCCGGCGGATCGTTCCGCCGCGCTGGACGGCGCAGTAGACGCCGACGTTCACTTCGTGGAACTTGGCTGCGGTGCGAAGGATGCCACCGTCCCGGGGGAGATCGCCCTGCGGGAGCGTCGTCATCACGCAGCGCGGGCACGGCCGCAGGACTGCGATGCGCGCGTCGCCGATCACGAGGGTCCGCCCGGTCCACGAATCCTCGACGAAGCCCGTCTGCAGCGCGTCGGGCGTGAGAACGAGATTCGGACGAAAGCGGTGCACCTCGAAACGCCCCCCGCTGTAGAGCGTCCGAAGCCGGTCGAGCGTCGCGGTCGTGAGGACGTGGACGACCGCGGCGTCAAAGAAGGTCCGCTCCGGCATCGGCTCGTCCGTCAGCTCGTCGCGCCGCGCCAGGCCCTCGATGTCCGGCCAATACTCCTCGAGCGCGGGTGTGTCCGGCGAGGTCGACGCGAGTGTCACGCGTCGGCCGATCGCCTCCGAGAGGACTGCGTTGACGTCCGCGTCCGCGCTCGTCGTCAGCGTCCCATCGGGAAGCGTGATGCGGACGTGCGGGAGCGGCGTGCCGGCACGCGGTGGCTCGACGAGAGCGGCGCGGAAGTCGAACAGGCGCGACCACTTCCTCGGGTTCTTCGCGCTCGCGACCTTCCCGGTCTCGCGGTCCAGGAGCGCGTACGCGCGATCGCCGGCGGCCCCGCGCTCGGTCACCTCGGCAGCGTTGAGCTCCTCGCCCTGCATCGATTTGACGGGATAGCGCCACAGGCCGGTGACCGTCGCGATGGTGGAGGGTGCTTCGGTGATCGCCATGTCTGTCTCCTCAACCCCGATC
>JALYKU010000235.1 GCA_030774595.1 Chloroflexota bacterium
ACCCGACCGTCGCGCGGGCCCGGCTTGCCGCGGCGACGCGGCACCCGAAGGGAGCCGCATGAAATTCCGCGCCGTCCGCCCCGGCGACATCCCCGCCACGGACGCGGTCGTCGTCCCTCTCTTCGAGGACCGGATCGTCCCCAAAGCGCTCGACCGCGGCGTCCGGGCCGTCGTCGATCGCATCGCGAAGGAGAACGGGTCCAGCAAGCTGTACGCGGTGAGCTCCCACTTCGGCGAGGGCCCGCGCGTCGTCGTGGTCGGCGCGGGCAAGCGCGGCGAGTTCGACGCCGAGCGGGCGCGTCGCGTCGCGAGCGCGGGCGTGAAGTCGCTGTGGCGTTCGCGCGCGAAGCGGCTCGCGGTCGTGGTCGACACGGGGATCCGCCTGGATGCCGGACCCGCCGCGCGGGCGGCGGTCGAGGGGGTGACCTTCGCCATGTGGCGTCCCGAGGCGCACCGCACCCGGGAGGAGGATCGACGGCTGCCGCCGCTGGACACCGTCGTCCTGGGCGTCGAAGGCGACGTGAAGGAAGCCGTCAGGCCGGGCGAGATCGTGGGCGAGGCCGTGAACGTCGCCCGGCGGCTGGCCAACGAGCCCGCGAACAAGATGACTCCCTCGGCCCTCGCGGCCGAGGCCAAGAGGCTGGCCGAGGACGCCGGCGTCGAATGCGACATCCTCGACGCGGAGGCATGCCGCGCGCTCGGCATGCACAGCTACCTGTCGGTGGCCCAGGGAAGCCACGAGCCGCCGAAATTCATCGTGCTGCGGCACGCGGGCCGTGAAGGAAAGGGCTACG
This sequence comes from Chloroflexota bacterium, assembly GCA_030774595.1. Next base: position 795 of record JALYKU010000235.1, read on the forward strand.
ACGCGGGCTTCGTGGGAAAAGGCATCACCTTCGACTCGGGTGGGATCTCGATCAAGCCGGCCGAGGCGATGTTCCGGATGAAGGCCGACATGACGGGCGCCGCGGTCGTGATCGCGGCGCTCGCCGCGCTCGGGAAGCTGCGCACGCGCGCCAACGTCATCGGGGTCGCTCCGTGTACCGAGAATCTGCCGGGCGGCGGCGCCACCAAGCCCGGCGACGTGTTCACCTCCATGAGCGGCAAGACGGTCGAGGTGATCAACACGGACGCCGAAGGGCGGCTGGTGCTCGTCGATGGCATCACGTACGTCCAGCGCCAGGGCGCTCGCCGCGTCGTCGACGTGGCCACGCTCACCGGGGCGATCGCAGTGGCGCTTGGTCACCACTTCAGCGGGCTCTTCGGCCGGCCCCAGAGCTTCGTCGACGAGGTCGTCGCGGCCGCCCGCGCGGCGGGGGATCGCGTGTGGCCGATGCCGCTGACCGACGAGTACCGCGACGAGATCCGCAGCGAGATCGCGGACCTCAGCAACAGCGCTGGCCGGGACGGTGGCGCGATCAAAGCCGCCGCCTTCCTCGATGCAGCGGTCGAGGACGGCACCCAGTGGGCGCACCTCGACATCGCGGGCACGTACTGGGCGGAGCAGGACCGGGCACACGCCCCGAAGGGTCCCCAGGGCCCGGTCGTCCGCACCCTGATCGAGCTCGCGGAGCGCGCCGCCACGGCGTAGCGCCGCGCCGCGTCGTGCCGGTTAGGATAGAACGTATGTTCCCATCGGGCTCGGACGCGTGACCGGGCTACAGCTCTCGTTCGGCCTCGGCGAGCCGACGCCGGACATCCTCGCTTCGCTCACGGCGGAGCAGCGCCGTGCCGTCGAGCACCGGTCAGGGCCGCTCCTGATCGTCGCCGGGGCAGGCACGGGGAAGACCCACGTCCTGACCGCCCGGATCGTGAGCCTGATCACCTCGGGGGCCGCGCGGCCGCACGAGATCCTCGCCCTGACCTTCACTGAGAAGGCCGCCGCCCAGATGCAGGAGCGCATCGACATCAACACTCCGCTCGGGCAGAACGACGTGGCGATCCGGACCTTCCACGCATTCGGAGACGAGGTCCTGCGGGAGTTCGCGCTCGAGCTGGCGCGGTCCGGCGAGCTCCGCGTCCTCTCGCCGGCCGAGCAGGTCATCTTCGTACGGGAGCGCCTCTTCGAGCTGCCGCTGCAGCGGTACCGGCCCGCCGGCGACCCGCTCCAACACGTGCGAGCCCTTCTGGATCTCTTTGGACGCGCGCGCGACGAGGACATATCGCCCGAGGAGTACCGCGCCTACGCCGCTCGCCTGCGGTCCGCCGCCGCCGGTGCGGAGGACGCCGCGGCGGCCGACGAGTGCGCCGCGCAGGAGGAGCTGGCGGCCGCGTACACCGCGTATGCGGCGCTGAAAGAGCGGCACGGCGTCGTGGACTTCGGCGACCAGATCGCGCTCGCGCTCCGCCTCTTCCGTGAGCGACCAGCCGCCGCCGCGCGGTTGGCGCGGCGATACCGCCACGTGCTGGTGGACGAGTTCCAGGACACCAACGCCGCGCAATGGCAACTGATCGAGCGGCTGGTGGAGGGCCACCGCAACCTGACGGTCGTCGGGGACGACGATCAGTCGATCTTCGCCTGGCGTGGCGCGACGCTCGGAAACTTCGCGGCCTTCACGGCCGCGTACCCGGACGCCGAGGTCATGACGCTGGTCGAGAATCGGCGGTCCGGACAGGGTCTTCTCGACGCGGCGTACCGGCTCATCCGGCACAACCCCGATCGCTTGGAAGCGACGCTCGGCATCGACAAGCAGCTCCGCGGCCGCCCAGCCGCCGACGCGGCCGAGGTCGAACACCTGCCCTTCGCCGGCGCGGCGGAGGAGGCGGAGACGGTCGCCGAACGGATCGCGCAGCAGGCGGTGCGGGAGCAACGGCACCTCGGGGACTTCGCCGTGCTGGTGCGGTACAGCGCGGACGCGACGCGCGTCCTGAACGCGCTGGCGTCGAGGAAGGTCCCGACCCACTTCTCGGGCGGCGGCCAGCTCTACGAACGCCCCGAGATCAGGCTCCTCGTGTCGTTCCTTTCATCGGTCGCGGCGCCGAGCGATTCGCGCCACCTCTATTATCTGGCGACCTCCACGCTCTACGGCTTCCCGCCGGGGGAGCTGGCGCGGGTCACCGAGGCACAGAGCCGTCGCCAGCGGCCACTGCGTGACCTCTTCGAGGAGGTGGCCCGAGGCGAGGCGAGCGGCTACGCCGAGGCGGCGGTCGCGGCCGCGCGCTCGCTCGTCACCGACCTCGGGCACTACGAGGCCCGCGCGGCCGAGCTGTCCACGGCCGAGCTGCTCTACGAATTCCTCGACCGCTCGAAGCTGCTCGCGCGTTACCTCGACCCTGACTCGGCGCTCGCCGAAGAGCAGGGACGGAACGTCGCTCGGTTCTTCCGGCTTGTCCAGAGCGCGGGCCGCGCGCTCCCGATCGACCGCGCCGGGTACTTCGTTCCACACCTCGAGCTCCTGCGCGAGGCGGGGGATGATCCCGCGTCCGCCGATTTCGAGCGCTCGGACAATGCCGTCAACGTGCTGACCATCCACAAGGCGAAGGGCCTCGAGTTCCCAGTGGTCTACCTGGTGGCGGCGACCCAGGAGCGTCTTCCGGGGCAGCTTCGGGCCCCGGAACTGACGCTCCCCGAGGGGCTCTGCGACGCGACGAGACCCGACCGCGATCGGCATGTCGCCGAAGAAAGACGTCTCGCCTACGTCGCGCTGACGCGCGCGAAGGAATCCTTCTTCTTCACCAGCGCGACGGACTACGGCGGGCAGCGGGCGTACCGGCCGAGCCAGTTCATCGGAGAGGCGCTGGGGCGCCCTCCCGACCGACTCCCGGCGCGGTCCGCCGCCTACGACGAGCTGCAGCGCTTCCAGATCGCGCCGCCCGAGGCCGACGCGCCTCTACCGGCGCTCGGCGCGGACGACGTGCTCACGCTCTCGTACAGCCAGATCGAAGACTACCGCCGGTGTCCGCTGCGCTACCGGTTCGCCCATGTCCTGCGGATACCCGTGCTGCCAACTCCCCAGTTGATCTACGGGCTTGCGCTGCACGAGGCCGTCTCCGATTACCTGGCCAAGCGGCGGGAGGGCGAGGAGCCGGCGGTCGACGACATCCAGGCGACGTTCCGAGCGGCGTGGCTCTCCGAGGGCTTCATCTCCCCGCAGCACGAGGCCGAGCGGTTCGAGGCAGGTCTCGCCGCGCTCCGCCTCTTCCATGAGGGAGAGACCGGTGGGAAGCCCCCCGACCTCGTGGAGCAGCGCTTTTCGTTCATGCTCGGCCGGGATCGCGTCGTCGGGCGATGGGACCGTGTCGACCGGGACGTCGATGGCGCCGTCGTCATCGACTATAAGTCGACGGCGGTGGAGCCGGACGGCGACAAGCCGCAAAGGCGCGCTAACCAGGACATCCAGCTGCGCCTGTACGCCCTGGCGCACGAGAGGTCATACGGTCGGAGGCCGGCGCGGGCCGTCCTCCACTTCCTGGAGACCGGCGCGCGGGGGGAGATCGCGCCGACCGACGCGGACCACTCCCTCGTGCAGGCGCTCATCACCTCGACGGCGGCGAAGATCCGCCAGCGCCAGTTCGCCGCGACGCCGTCGGCGCGTGTCTGCGGGGAGTGCCCATTCGAGCGGATCTGCCCGAGTTCGTTCAACGCGCGGGGCGTCGCGCCGTAGGTCCCGGACGGAAAAAGCCTGTCTTTGCGCAAAGACGGAGCCGGGCGGTCGGACGGCAGCGGCGCGATGATCACATCGGCGAAGACCCAGCCGTACCCCAAGCGGCCACCGACGCCGGTCCGGCGCGTCATGTGATGACGAGGCGGAGGCGCGATCGCAACGGCGACCGCCCCGGCCCCGGACAAGACGGCTCGCGCCGGGTTTTGGGCGCCCCGAGCGCTGCTCGCGCGTCGAACCCAGTCCGAGGTCGGGCACAAATCGGACGCTGTTAGAACAGTTGTTCGTGCGCTCGCGCCGTGCCAAACTGCCCGAACGATGGAGGGCGCCGCCGTGGTCGTTATCGCCGTGCTGGCTGCGGGCGTCGGCGCCGGAGCCGTGGCGCTCGCCACGCTCTGGGCGCGACGAGCGCGCACGGACGGAGAGCACGCGCTCGCCATCGAGCGCGCTCTGGGCGACCTGCGGCTGGCCAACCAGCAGGCGATCGCGGACCTGCGTACGCAGTTCGTGCATTCGCTGGGGGCCACCGAGCAGCAGGTCCTCACGCAGACGGGAACGACCCAGCGCACCCTCGGCGATCTGTCCCGCCAGCTGGGCACTCTCGGCGAGCAGAGCGCGCGGATCGGCGAGCTCGCGAAGGACATCGGATCGCTGCACGAGCTGCTGCGGTCGCCCAAGCTCCGCGGCGGCTTCGGCGAGTTGCTCATGCAGCGGGTCCTGGAGGACGCACTTCCCGCCGAGGCATTCGAGCTCCAGCACACGTACGCGGACGGCTCTCGTGTCGATGCCGTCGTTCGATTCGCCGGCAGGCTCGTGCCGATCGACGCGAAGTTCCCGCTGGAATCCTTCAACGCGCTCGCCGCGGCCGGCGATGACGCCGACCGCAGAGCCAAGCGTCGCATCTTCATGCAGCAGGCGCGGCGGCACGTCGACGCCGTGGCGAAATACATCGTCCCCGCCGACGGCACGATCGACTACGCGTTCATGTACATCCCGGCCGAGAACATCTACTACGAAGCCGTCGTCCGGCCGGATACGGAGTTCGACCTTCACGCCTACTGCGCCCAGCGCCGGGTCGTTCCGGCCTCACCGAACACGCTGATGGCCTACCTCCAGCTGGTGTCGTTCGGGCTGCGCGGGCTCGCCGTCCAGGAACGGACGCGCGACCTCCAGCAGGGCATCGAGCAGCTGGTCCGCGAGGTCGAGCGTTTCAGGACGCTCCACGAGCAGCTGGGCCGTCACCTGGAGAACGCGACCAAGAAGCACGCCGAGTCTGAGCGGGCGTTCGGTCGGGTCGCCATAGCGATCGAGAACCTCGCACGTGCCCCGCTGCCTTCGGCGGCCGAGCAAGAGGCGCTCCCGATCGGGACCGACGACGCCATCCGCTACGAGGAGCGCGTGCTTCCCTTCGTGCGGCGCGACGAGTGACGGTGCGCATGCTCATCGCGATCGCGGCCGCCGCTGGGCTGGCGCTCGCGCTGACGGTAACCACGCGCGATCCAGCGGAGCCATTCGCCGTCGCGACCGCCGTGGCGGCTCTCGCCGTCGCCGCTGGTGCCCTCGCCGCCGTGGCCGCCTTGTGGCTCGCGGCGCTCGGCGCACCCCGCGGGCGCATTCCTGCGCGCTCCAGACGCGGGGCGCTGCGCAGAGGCGCCGAGATCGGTGGCGCCGTGGGGCTGCTGGCGCTCCTGCGCGCCGTGGACGGACTCACGCCCCTGACCGGCTCGTTCATCGTGCTCGCGTTCGTCGTGGCGGAGGCGGTGGTGTCGGCGCGCGCCGCCTGAGTTCTATAGGCTGCGCAGGCCCATGCAGCTCGAGCAGCTGAAAGCGCGCGCGGCCGCGCGCGTCGACGAGCGCGCCAGCCTTCTCGACGATCTCGCCCTACGGATCCACGCGCGGCCGGAGCTGGCCTTCGAGGAGGTCTTCGCGTGTTCCGTTCTGTGCGACGCGCTGGCCGCCGAGGGCGTCAGCGTCGAGCGCGGCCTCCCCGGCCTCGAGACGGCCTTCCGCGCCGACGCCGGCGCCGACACCGGCACTGGCTCCGGCGCGACCGTCGCGATCCTCGCCGAGTACGACGCGCTGCCCGGCGTGGGCCATGCGTGCGGACACAACCTGATCGGCGCCGGCGCGCTGGGGGCGTTCCTCGCCGTCCGCGACGTTATGCCCACGGCACGGCTGCGCGGCTCGGTCCGCATCCTCGGATGTCCCGCCGAGGAGCTGGGGAACGGAAAGGTGGCGCTGATCCGCGCGGGGGCGTTCCGCGACGTCGACGCGGCGCTCATGTACCACCCCGGCGACCGCGACGAGATCGATCCCCTGATGCTGGCGATGGTGAACCTGGACGTCTCCTTCGCGGGCAAAGCCGCCCACGCGGCGGCCGAGCCGCAAGCGGGGATCAACGCGCTCGATGGGCTGGTCCTCGGGTGGAACGCCATCGCGGCACTGCGCCAGGTCGTACGCAGCGATTCGCGCCTCCACGGCATCATCACTGACGGGGGATCGGCGGCGAACATCATTCCGGAGCGCGCGGCGGCCCGCCTGATGGTCCGCTCTCCCGATAACGCCTACCTCCGGGAGCTGCAGGCGCGCGTCCTCGCCTGCTTCGAGGGGTCGGCGAAGGCCACCGGATGCAGCCTCCAGTACCGCTGGAGCGAGACCTGCGAGCTCGTCAATTCGAGCCGCCCGCTGGCCGAATCATTTCGGGCGAACGCGGCTGCCCTCGGACGCGAGCTGCGGCCCCGAGGTCCCGGCCAGACGCACGGATCGACGGACATGGGGAACGTCACGACCTTGGTGCCGGGAATCCACCCGTTCATCCGGATCACGGACAGGACCGTCCCCGGTCATTCGCACGAGTTCGCGCAGGCCGCCCGTACCGAGTTCGCCCTGGAGAGCATGCACCTCGCCGCCAAGGCGCTCGCCATGACCGCGCTGGACGTGCTCTGTCAGCCGGCGCTGAGGCGCGGCGTCAAGGAAGCATTCGACGCGCGGAAGTGAAGCCGGCGCCGTCGATTGGTCCGGCGCGGCCGTGCCTGCGGAGGAATCGCATCGGCTCGCGGCCCTGTACGACCTCGATAACGATGCGCCCCGCTCGGCCGGCGGCCCGGGTCAGGAGGACATCGAATGGTTCCGCGCTCTCGCACGTCGCGTGGGAGGCCCCGTGCTCGAGCTCGGGTGCGGCACCGGCCGGATCGCCGTGCCGATCGCGGCCGACGGGCACCGCGTGGTCGGACTCGACCGCTCCGCCGCCATGCTCGACCGCGGCCGCCGCCGAGCTGCCGGCGCCAACGCGCAGGTCGATTATCGCGAGGCGGACATGCGTCAGTTCGAGCTCGAAGAGACCTTCCGGCTCGTGCTGATCCCGTTCAATTCCTTCCTGCTGCTCGAGCCGGAGCAGCGCTCGTCCTGCCTGTCGTGCATCCGCCGGCACCTGGCGGCGGGCGGGCGGCTTGCGGTCGACGTGTTCCAGCCCGACCCGCATACGATCGCCGGGGCCGAGGGAGTGGTGGTCGAAGAGTGGACCAGGGACGATCCGGCCATCGGCGGCCGGGTCACCAAGTTCGTCAGCAGTCGGGCCACCGTCGAGCGCACGACCTTCTCATTCCGCTACGACGAAGTGGGCGCGGACCGAACGGTCCGCCGCCACGGCCAAAGCGCGACGCTCCATCACCTGTACCGGCGCGAGGCCGAGCTGCTGTTCGCGGCCGCCGGGCTCGGGGTCGAGTCGATCCACGGTGACTACGACGGCTCTCCCGCCGATGAGCACGGAAGCCGGCTGCTCATCGTCGCGCGGCGCGGCTCGCGGTGGACGCGGGAAAGGCGGGGCGGCGACGGCCGATGACGGGATGGGCCGCCGCGCGGAAAAGCGCGCCGGCCCGCGCGTGGCCATCCTCGCGGAAGGTCTCTTCGCGCCGGCCACCGCGAAGACCGCCATCGGCGCCATCCGCTACGCGTCGTATCCGGTCGTCGCGGTCGTCGACTCGAGCCGGTCCGGCCGGGATGCGGCCTCATGCGTCGGCGTGGGCGAAGGCATCCCGGTCGTGCCGAACGTCGCGGGCGCGCTGGCGGCCGGCGCGGAGGTCCTGCTGATCGGCACCGCGTCGGCCGGCGGCCGCATCCCCGATGGATACCGCGTCCCGCTCGCCGAGGCGCTGGGCGCCGGTCTCGCGGTGTGGAGCGGTCTCCACGACCGCATCTTGAGCGATCCGCAGCTCGCGCTCGCGGCGCGGCGCGGCGGGGCAAGGGTGCGCGAGCTGCGCGAGCCGCCGACCAACCTGGAGGTCGGCGGTCGTCGCCACCGGCGGACGGCGTCCCGCGTGGCGCTGACGGTCGGCTCGGACGCGGCGGTCGGGAAGATGACGGCTTCACTGGAGCTCCACGCGGCGCTCGAGCGTGCGGGCGCGCGGTCGGCGTTCGCCGCGACCGGACAGACGGGGATCGCGATCAGCGGGTCGGGCATCTGCGTGGACGCGGTGGTGGCGGACTTCATCGCGGGAGCGGCGGAGCGCCTGGTCTGCGACGCCTCGGAGACGGCGGATTGGGTGGTGGTCGAGGGCCAGGGCTCTCTCACGCATCCCGGCTTCTCCGGAGTCACCCTCGGCCTCCTCCATGGAAGCGCTCCCGATGTGCTGATCCTCTGCCACGACGCCGCACGGCGCGTCGTGAAGGGCCACGCGGCGATCCCGCTGCGGCCGCTGACGGACCTCATCCGCATCTACGAGGACGCGGCCCTGTGGTCGCGGCCCGCCGGATCGGCTCGCGTGCCGGTCGTTGCGGTCGCCCTGAACACGAGCGCGCTCGCGGCTGCCGACGCCCGCGCCGCGGTCGCCGCCGCGGCGGAGGACACCGGGCTCCCCGCTGCCGACCCGGTACGGGACGACGGCGGGGCCGATCGGCTGGCGGCCGCGGTGCTGCCAGCGTGAATGCGATCGTGCGGACCATCGAGGTGCACCTCGAGGTTCCCTTCGCGATCTCGCGCTCGGTGAGGACCTCGCGGAAGATCGTGTTGGTCGAGCTGGCGGAGGGGGTGCGCACCGCTCGCGGCGAGGCGACCGCCGACCCCTATTTCGGCGAGACCCCCGAGACGGTGGAGGGGGAGGTGCGTGCGGCGCTCGATCTCCTCGGGGACGACCCACCCGACCTCGATGGCGCATGTGCGCGCATCGACGCTCGCTTCCCCCACGGAGGTGCCGCGTCCTGCGCGCTCGACGTGCTCGCGCACGACCGCGCTGCCCAGACGGCGGGCGTGACGCTGCGGGAGTTCGTCGGCCTCGGAGAGGGAGAGGCACCGCCGACCTCCTACACCATTGGCCTGGCCGAGCCCGGGGTCATGGCGGAGCGCGCCGCGGCCGCCGCCGCGAAGGGCTACAAGGTGCTGAAGGTGAAGCTCGCCCGGCGCGACTGCGCCGTTATCCTGTCGGCCATCCGCGAGCGTTACGCGGGGCCCATCCGCGTCGATCCGAACGGCGCATGGACGGCCGACGAAGCTCCTGCGCACATCGCGGGGATCGTCCCGTTCGGCATCGAGTTCGTGGAGCAGCCCGTCGATCCGCGTGACGTGGCGGCGCTCCGACGCGTCCGCGAGCGGTCAGAGCTGCCGATCGTGGCCGACGAGGCGGCGGTGCGTTCCGCCGACCTCCGTGAGCTGGCGACGGCGTGCGACGGAGTCAACGTGAAGCTGCAGAAGTGCGGAGGGATCGCGGAGGCTCGCCGCATGATCGCGCTGGCGCACGAGCTCGGCCTTCGCGTGATGCTCGGCTGCCGGGCCGCGGAGACAAGCGTCGGCATCGCCGCGGCGGCGCACCTCGCGCCGGCGGTCGAGTGGGCCGATCTCGACGGCAATCTGCTCATCGTGGACGATCCGTTCGCGGCGGTCCCGGTGGAGGACGGCCGGTTCGCGTTCAGCGACCGCCCCGGCCTCGGCGTCGTGCCCCGCGCCGCTAGGTGATGCGCCTGCCGCGCCCGCTGGCGACCGGCTTCTTCGCGGTCGCGCTCGCGATCGCGGGCACGCTCGTCGTCGCGAACGGGTACGCCGGCGAGTCGACGTACCGCGACCTCGCCCGCTCCGCCGGGTTCGCTCCGGCTCGCTTCCACGTGGCAGGCTCGCCGGCATACGACCTCAAGCGCATGGCCGCCCTGCATCGGCAGACGCTCGCCTTCGTCGAAGGTTCGAGCGACGGCCTTCCGACCGCGACCGACGGTGCGCAGATCTTCGACGACGCCGAGCGCGCGCATCTGCTTGACGTCCGCGGCATCGTGTCGGGTGCCCGCGTGGCCTTCGGGGCCGCCCTCGCGTGGCTCGTCCTCATCGTCGCGCGGTCGGCTTCGACCGGCGGCCCGCGCGAGGTGGCCCTTGTCGCTCGCGACGGCGCGATCGCCTCGGCGATCGGCGTGGCGGCCATCGTCGCGCTCGCCGCGGTCGCCTTCGAGCCGGTCTTCCTGCTGTTCCACGAGGTGTTCTTTCCGCAGGGGAATTTCGCGTTCGATCCGGCGACCAGCGATCTCCTCGCGCTCTATCCCGAGCCGTATTGGTCGGGCCTGACCCTGCGCATCGGACTGACGTTCCTCGGCCTCGCCGCCGGAGTCGCCGGCGCGGCCGCGCTCTTCGCACGCCGCGCCCGTTAGCGTCGTGTGGAAGTGCTTCTCGTAGACTGCCGCTGGTGAAACGGGTCCTGCTCGTCGAGGACGTCCCGCAGGTCGCGGAGCATCTGCGCTCGATGCTCGCGCGGGAGAAGGAGGTCCAGCTCGCCGGCGTCCACGGTGCCGCCGACGACGCCATCAAGCAGGCCGTCACCGAGAAGCCGGATGTGCTGATGGTCGACGCGCTCCTGCAGGGCAAGGTGTCCGGCCTCGAGGTCGCCAAGCGCGTGCGGGCCGGCTCACCGGGCACGCGGATCGTCATGGTCACCGTGCCGCAGCGGCCGATCGAGCCCGCGTCCGATGAGGCGATCGACGCCGTATTCGTCCTTCCCGGCGGAGCCAACGAGCTCGCGGACGCGCTGGGCGGTACCGGAAAGACCAAGCGCGACGGGAAAGGCAGCATGGTGGCGGTGTATTCCCCTCAGGGGGGCACCGGGAGAACGACGATCGCCGTCAACCTCGCGTGCGCCCTTCGGCGCCGCGGATCCTCCGTGGCGCTCTTCGACGGCGTCATGCAATTCGGATCGGTGCGGCACATGCTCCCGGTCCCGGGGTCGGCCCGGTCGCTCGTCGATCTTCCCGCGGGCGCGGCCATGCGCGCCTCGCTCGGTGAGGTGTTGTGGGAGGGACCCGGCGGGGTGGCCGTGCTGCTCGCGCCTCCTCGTCCGGAGGAGGCGGACCTGGTCGCTGCCCCGGAGGTCGCGCACGCCATGCAGCTGCTCGCGGACGACCACGAGTACGTCGTGGTCGACTGCGCCGCTCGCATGTCGGACGACACGCTGGCGATACTCGACGCCGCTTCGGTCGTCCTTCTGGTCGTGACGACCGCTCCATCGAGCGTGGCGAACGCGCGCCTGGCCATCGACGTGTTCGACGCGCTGGGGTACCGGGGACACAAGCCGGTGCTCCTGGTGATCAACGGGGCGAATGGGGCGGGCGGGCTCGACAGGGCCGCGATCGAACACGCGCTCGGGCTGCCGGTCGTCGCCGAGATCCCGACCGACGCGCGAACCGTGAGCGCCGCCAACAACGCGCTGCAGCCGTTCGTGTTGTCCGATCCGGACGCTCAGCTCTCGCAGGCCGTCGACGGCCTCGCGACCGCCCTCGTCACGCAGCATCGCCGCTGAGCCGCCGCGCGGCGCGACCACGGACGGCGACCGCGTCCTGCGGCCCATCGGCGTCTTCGACTCGGGCGTCGGCGGGCTGACCGTCCTTCGCGAGCTGCGCCGCCACCTCCCTCTCGAGTCGACGATCTATCTCGGCGACGAGGCTCGGATGCCGTACGGGTCCCGTGAGCCCGCCGAAGTGCTCGAGTTCACGCGGGAAGCGATGAACTGGCTCGCGAGGTCGCGCTGTAAGCTCATCGTGCTCGCGTGCAACACCGCGACGGCGCTCGCTCTCGAGACGGTCAGGGACGAGCAATCCATACCGGTGATCGGCGTCGTGCGCCCCGGCGCGGCCGCAGCCCTGGGGGCATCGTCGCGCCGCTCGATCGGCGTGCTCGCGACGCTCGCGACGGTCCGATCGGGCTCGTACCTGCGGGCGCTGCGAGACCTCGACCCGCTCGTCGACGTCGCGCAGCAGCCGTGCCCGAGGCTCGTGCCGCTGGTGGAATCCGGCAGGGCGGCGGGCCCCGAGGCCGAAGCCGCGGTGCGGGAATACCTGCGGCCGCTCCTCGAAGACGGCGGTGTCGTGACACCCATCGTGGACACACTGCTCCTCGGCTGCACGCACTACCCGCTGCTGCGCGCGACCATCGAGGCGGTCGCCGGGCCCGGCGTGCGGGTCGTGGACTCCGCCGCGACGACGGCGCTGGCGGTGCGCGAGGTCTTGGCTTCGCATCGCCTGCTCCGCGCGGGCGCCGGCGCGCGGCACGCGGTCTTCGCGACGGGTCCGCTCGAGCGCTTTCGCCGGGTCGCCCGGACGATCTTCGGTGAGGAACTGCCGGAGGTCGAGCAGGCTGTCCTGGAGGGCGTGTGAACCTGACGTCCGCGATCACCGGGCGGCCCTACGTGGGCAAGACCACGCTCTTCAATCTCCTGTGCGGTGGGCACGCCACGACGGGCGCGTTCGCGGGCGCGGAGGGCGAGACGAACGTGGGTGTCGCGAAGGTCCCCGATGAGCGGATCGACAAGCTCTCGGCGCTGTTCCGGCCGAAGAGGACGACCCACGCGGAGATCACCTATCGGGACCTTGGGCTCGCGGCACGTGCGGAGCGAGGTGCATCAGGAGACGCGATCTCGGCCAAGAAGCTCGGCGAACTGCGCACGGCGGACGCGCTCATCCACGTGGTGCGTGCGTTCCGCGACCCGTCCGTCCCACACTCCCTCGGGAGCGTGGACCCGGGGCGCGACCTGCTGGACCTCGATCTCGAACTGCTCCTCGCGGACCTCGCTGTGGTCGAGCGCCGGCTCGAGCGCATCGAGCCCGAGATGCGAAGTGCGAAGGGCGCGGAGCGGGAAGCGCGCGAGCGGGAGAAGGCGCTCCTGCAGCGCGCGCTTGGGGCGCTCGAGTCCGAGACGCCTCTGCGCGACCTCGACATCGAGCCGGACGAGCTGAGGCTGGTACGCGGCTATCGGTTCCTGACGCTCTCGCCGCAGCTCGTCGCGGTGAACGTCGACGAGAGCGATGTCGCGGCCCCCGACTCCGTCGTCGCGCCGCTGACAGCGATCGCTTCGCGCCACCGCGGCTCCGCCGTCGTGCCGGTGTGCGCGAAGATCGAGGGCGAGATCGCAGAGCTTTCGCCCGACGAGGCGGCAGCGTTCCGCGCGGAGCTCGGGATCGCGGATCCGGCCGTCGAGCGTCTCCTGCGCGCGACGTACCGACTTCTCGGTCTGATCTCGTTCTTCACCACCGGCGAGGACGAGGTGCGGGCCTGGACCGTGGCCGACGGCATTCCGGCGCAGCAGGCGGCCGGTGCCATCCACTCGGACCTTGATCGCGGCTTCATCCGCGCAGAGGTGATCCGCTGGGACGAGCTGCTCCGCGCCGGGAGCGAGGCGAACGCCCGCAGGCTGGGGATCCTCCGCACCGAAGGCAAGACGTATCCGGTCCGCGATGGCGACGTGCTTCACATCCTCTTCAACGTCTGATGGCGGCCGCGGCGGCCGTACTGGCGTTGGCCGGACTCCTTCTCTCCGCGACGATCCCTTTCACGATGCCCGACGACAGGCTGCAATTCGTCCGCGTGGGCGCCTCGGAGCTCAGCCTGTGGATCCTCGCGCTCGACGGCCTCGCGCTGGCCGTGGCGCTCGCGGCATCGCGCGACGGTGCGCGGCTGCCCCTGGTGGCCGTTGCGTGCGCGGCGATGGCGGCGGTGTTCGCGGTCCAGCCGCTCCTGCGGCTTCCCGGCGCGATCGACGAGACGGAGGCCACGCTGCGCGCGCTGGGCGACGACGGCGGGGGCGGCATGCAGCAGCCCCGGCCCGCGCCTTTCTCGCTCTCGGACTACGCGCGCGGCGTCGCCCTCGGCCAGGCCCGCGTCGACCTGGACCTTCCCTTCCGCTCGATCGGCGGCACCACGCTCCGTTTGGATCGCTATTCCCCGCAGGACGGCGGGACGGGGCGGCCCGCGCTGGTCGTCGTGCATGGTGGCGCCTGGCGTGGCGGCGCCAAGGGATCCGCGTCGGGCCTTCCGACCGCCGCCGACCACTACTTCGCCACGCGCGGCTACGTCGTGTACGACATCGACTACCGGCTCGCGCCGGCGTTCCGGCATCCGGCGGCGTTGCAGGACGTCGAGTGCGCGCTCGGTTGGGTCCGGCAGCACGCCAGCGAGGACGGCGTCGACCCCGAGCGCGTGGCTCTGCTCGGGCGATCCGCGGGCGGCCATCTCGCGCTGCTCGCCGCATATCGAGCAGCCCGCGATCCCGTCCCCGCCGGCTGCGAGCGTCCCGCCGCCGTCCGCGCCGTCGTCTCGCTCTACGGCCCGACGGACCTGCGGCGCGGTTACGTGGACCCGCTGCGGCCGGATCTCATCGACTCCCGGGGCGTGCTTCGCGACTTTCTGGGCGGAGCGCCCGATGCGTTCCCGGACCGCTACGCCGACGCGACTCCGGCGAGCTGGATCGCTGGATCGATACCCGCGACGCTGCTGGTCCACGGTGGGGCTGACCAGCTCGTGCGCGTGGACGACTCACGCGACCTCGCCGCGCGCCTTCGCGCCTCCGGTCACCGGGTGGGCCTCCTCGAGCTGCCGTGGTCCGGACACGGCTTCGACGCGGTGTTCCAGGGCCTTGGCGGACAACTGTCGCTCTACGCGCTCGAGCGATTCCTTGCCAGCGAGCTCCGTCGCTGATCGACCTGCTGGCCATCGGTCACTGCACCCGCGACGAATTCCCGGGGGTGCCCTGGCGGCTCGGGGGCTCGGCCTTCTACGCGGCCGCGGCCGCGGCTCGTCTCGGTGCGCGCACGGCGCTCGCCACGCGGGTCGGGCCCGCCGAGCGGGACGCGCTGGCGGCGGCGTGCGACGAGCTCGGGATCCACCTCGTCCCACTGCCGGCGGCCGTCACCACGACCTTCGCGTTCCGCGCCGCCGCCGACGGCCGGCGCGAGCTGCGCCTTCGTTCACGAGCAAGGGCCATCGCGCTGCAGGACATCCCACCCGCGGTGCGCGAGACGCGGGCCGTGATCTTCGCGTCGGTCGCCCACGAGTTGGACCCATCCCTTTTCAGCGGGTTTCCCCGCGCGGTGCGGGTCGTCGAGGTCCAGGGCTACCTGCGCGACTGGGACGCCGACGGCACGGTGCGGCCACGGCGGTGGAGTGCCCCGGCCGAGCTCCTGGCCGCGGCGGACGCGATCGTCGTCAGCGAGGAGGATCTCGGTGGCGACGAAGGGGCGGTCTCGGAGTGGGCGCGCAGCGCCCCGGTGGTGGTGACGCGGGCGGAGCGTGGGTCGCGCACGCACCGGGCGGACGCGGTCCACGACGCGGAGGCGCTGCCGGTGGATGCCGTGGTCGATGTCACCGGCGCGGGGGATGCCTTCTCAGCCGGCCTCGCGCTGGCGCTCGCCGATAAGCGTCCCCTTGCGGATGCGGTGCGGTTCGCGCACGCGGTCGCGTCGTTCGCCGTCGAGGGCGTCGGGCCCTCCGCTCTTGCGGACCGTCCGGCCGTCGACCGGCGTCTGTCGGCGGGCACGCTGGGGTCTTAGGCGGCCTGATCCCGCAGCTGGATCTCGCGCACCTTCCGCGGCGCGCGACCGAGTTCGAGCCTGCGCGATGCCTGCGAGAGGGCGAAGCAAACGACGAAGTACACGAGCGCGATGAGCACGAAGGTCTCGACGGGGTTGTTGAAGCGGTTGTAGATGATCTGCCCGTTGTGGAGCATCTCGCTGACCCCGAGCGCCGCGACGAGCGACGTATCTTTGATGATGGTCGTGAGCTGCGCCATCATCGCGGGAACCATCGCGCGCAGAGCCTGCGGCAGGATGACGTGCCGCATCGTCTGCGGATACGAGAGACCAAGTGCGCGTGACGCCTCCGTCTGACCCCGCGGCAGGCTGACGATCCCGGCGCGGATGATCTCCGCGAGCACCGAGCTGGTGTACATGGAGAGTCCGAGGACACCCGCCCAGAAGGTCGGCAGCTCGAAGTCCTCGCCGAAGATCGGCTGCAGCAGGCTCGAGCCCTTCACGCCGAAGAACACGATCAGCAGGAGCACCGGAAGGGCCCTGACGCCCTCGACGTACGCGGTCGCGGGCCAGCGGATGACGCGCAGCCGCGAAATGCGCCCGAGCGCGAACGCCAACCCGACCACGAACGAGATCACGATCGAGGCGAGGGAAAGCAGGAGCGTGGCGCCCAGCCCTTGCGCAATGAATGCGAGATTCGCTCCCGTGAGGAGGTCCTGCCAGTGCCGAAGCTCCATCAGCGCTGCACCGCGAGATGCCGCTCCAAACGGTTCACGACGAAGCCCGCGGGCAGCGTGATGGTGAGGTACAGGAGCGCCACGGCGCCGTAGGCCTCAAACGCTCGGAACGTCCGTGATTCGACGACCTGGCCGGCGTAGAGGAGCTCGGCGACGGCGATCGTCGCGGCGAGCGAGGTGTTCTTGATCAGCGCGATCGCGATGTTCCCGAGCGGCGGCACGATGGCCCGGAACGACTGCGGCAGCTGCACGGATCGCAGCATCTGCCCGTACGAGAGCCCGAGGGAGCGCGCGGCCTCGATCTGACCCCTGTCGACGGCCACGATGCCGCCGCGGACGATCTCCGCGACGTACGCCCCGTGATACAGCGTCAGCCCGAGGACGGCGGCGCGGAAGTTGGCCTCGAACGTGTCGGTCGAGAAGTTCACGCCGAGCGAGGGCAGGGCGAAGAAGAGGAAGAACAACTGCACGAGCAGGGGGGTATTGCGGAAGAACTCCACGTACGCCGCGCCCGGCCAGCGCAGCGGCGCGATCGGGGACGTCCGGAAGAGGGCCACGATGGTCCCAATCAGGAGGCTGCCCGCGAGGCTCAGCCCCGACAGCTGGATCGTGAGCCAGAGGCCGCCGAGGTACAGGCCCGGGAACTCGAAGATGATGTCGATGGGCACCGCTCAGCGTCGACGCGAAACGGGGGCCGGTGGCAGCCGGCCCCCGCGCTTGATGCCGGCCGCTCCGCGCCTATGTGTCGTCGGGGCTCCGCTTCGAGTCGCCGGTGACCTTTCCGGCGTGCTTGTCGTACAGCGCCTTCCAGCGCCCGTCCTGGATCATCGCGGTGATGGTGCGGTTGATGAAGTCGACGAAACCGGTCCGGTCCTTCTTCACCCCGATCCCGTATGGCTCGTCCGAGAACTTGGGACCGACCAGCTTCGTATTCGGATCGGCGTAGGACAGGCCGAAGAGGATCGCGTCATCGGTGGAGATGGCGTCGGTCTGGCCGTTCTGCAGGGCTTTCAGGCACGCCTGATAGTCATCGAGCAGCAACAGCTTCGCCTGTGGCGCCTTGGCGGTGATGTTCTTCTCGCTGGTCGAGCCCTTTGCCGCGCAGACCGTCTTGCCGTTCGTGTCCTCGATCTTCGCGATGGCGGTATTGTCCTTCTTCACGAGGACCCGTTGCCCGGCGCGGAAGTAGACGTCGGAGAAGTCGATCTGCGTCTTCCGCTCCGCGGTTATGGTCATGGTCGCCGCGACCACGTCGAACTTGTTGTCCGTCAGCCCGGGGATGCGGTTGGCCGAGACCACGGCGGTGTACTCGATGAAGTCGTCGATATTGGAGACCTCGCCGAAGATACCCTTGGCGACCTCGCGGACCATGTCGATGTCGAACCCCTCGAACCTACCGGTCGCAGGGTCTTTGGCCCCGAACGGCACCTGGTTGTCTCGCACGCCCGCGCGAAGCTTCCCCTTGCTCTGGATCGCGTACATGTAGGTCGAGAGCTCGAATTTCGGCCGGCTCGCCGTCGCGCCGGTGGAACTCGCCTGCGGAGTGCCGGTCCCGCCTCCGCCGCCGCACGCCGAAGCAACGAATAAGGCCGCGAGCCCGATGGCCACGCCGCGCAGGATCTCTCGCATCTGCGTCTCCTTCCCTCGTATCGTCAGTGACGGATCACCCTACTGAGGAACTGACGTGCTCTCTCCTCCTTCGGCCGTTCGAAGAACTCCGCCGTCGGCGAGTCCTCGATGATGCGCCCTCCGTCCATGAAGACCACCCGGTTCGATGCCTCTCGGGCGAAGCCGACCTCGTGCGTGACGACGAGCATCGTCATGCCCTCCCGCGCCAGCTCCCGCATGACGTCGAGGACCTCGCGGATCATCTCCGCGTCGAGCGCACTGGTGGGCTCGTCGAAAAGCATGATCTTGGGGTCCATGGCGAGCGCGCGGGCGATGGCTACGCGCTGCTGCTGTCCTCCGGACAGACGCGCCGGGTGGGCGTCCGCCTTCTCCGGCATGCCGACCTTCTCGAGCAGTGCCATCGCCCGCTCGCGCGCCTTGGCTCTCGTGACATGCCGCGCTTTCACTGGCGCCAGCATGACGTTCTCCAGCGCACTGAGGTGGGGGAACAGGTTGAACTGCTGGAACACCATGCCGACATCGCGGCGCAGACGGTTGACGTCCACGCGCTTCTCGTGGACGGCCGTGCCGATGACGATCAGCTCGCCGCTTTCGATGGGCTCGAGGCGATTCACGGTGCGGATGAGCGTGCTCTTCCCGGACCCGGACGGGCCGATGATCACCACGACCTCGCGCGCCTCGACCTTCAGGTCGATCTCGTTCAGCACGTGCAGCGGCCCGAAGTGCTTGTTGACGCCCGCGAACTGGATCACGTCGCGACAGCGTACGGGAGCATCCCTCCGTCGCCTACATTTTCCCGCGTGACCGATGCGCTGGACCCGCTCGCGCCCAAGCTCCACGCGCTGGGCGATCGCGCCGGCGTCCTCATCCTGAACGAGGATGGGCTGCCACTTCTCGAGCACAACGCCGACGCGGTATTCTCCGCCGCCTCGGTCATCAAGGTCCCGCTCGTCATGGCGCTCCACGCCGAGGCCCACCGCGGCGCGATCTCCCTCGACGAGAGGCTCCCAATTGGCGCCACCGTCGACGGGTCGGGGATCCTCCGCGACCTGCATGACGTCGCGAACCTGTCGCTGCGCGACCACGCCACCCTCGCCATCACGCTCTCGGACAACACGGCGACCAACAGGCTCATCGAGCGGCTGGGCACCGATGTCGTGAACCGATACCTCGACCGGTGGGGCTGCCGGACGACGCGGCTGCGGCGGCGCATGTACGACTTCGAAGCCGCGCGATGCGGGCTCGAGAACGAGATGACCCCTCGCGAGGCTGCGGTCCTGCTGGGCATGCTCGTCGGCGGAGAAGGCGTCGAACCGTGGGTGGGGGAGCGCGTGCTCAAGCTGCTCGAGCGCAACCAGGACGACTCGATGCTGCGCCGCTGCCTCCCTGCCGAGATCCGGGTCGCGCACAAGACCGGGTCGCTGGCCGCGGTGCGCAATGACATCGGCATCATCTGGGGCACGCGACCGGTCATCGTGGCGGCGTTCACGCGTGATCTGCGGGACCTCGCCGAAGGAGACGCGTTCCTCGGCCTTCTCGGCTGGTGCGCCGCTCGCGTCTCCGGAGTTGACCTCGCTCCTCTTCCCAGCGAGCTGTCCGCCGGCGCATGATGTCGCGGTGAGCGAACGACGCGGCGGTCGATCGCGAGGGACGCGTGCCGGCCGCCTCGGGCGTCCGACTGCCGCCGCCCTGCTCTTCGCGGCGTTCCTCGTGCTCACCGCGGCGTTCGTCGGGGTCGCCACGCAGACGAATGCCCTTAGCCGCGAGGCCACCGCGCTGCGCGCCGAGATCGTCTCGCTGCAGCTCCAGCACGCGGCGCTCGAAGCCGCCACCGCCGAGCGCCGCACGGAGAGCTACATCGTCGACAAGGCCCGCGAGCACGACTTCGTTCGGCCGAACGAGTCCCTCATCACGATCCAGCAGCAGTCTTCCACGCGGTCGGAGCGGGTCGCCGAACCGGGCTCCGGCGGACACGTCGCGAAGTGGCTCGCGTTGTTCTTCGGCGCACGCTAGAATCGAGCTCGCGGGATGGAGCAGCGGTAGCTCGTCGGGCTCATAACCCGAAGGTCCTGGGTTCGAATCCCAGTCCCGCAACAGCACCAAGCCCAATGAAAACGGCGGTCTGTCTGGATCAGGAGCTCGACCGCCGTTCGGTTTGACAGCCCATTTGACAGCCACGGGGAATCAGGGACGGCTCGCGGCGTCTCCAGACCCGAGCGCCTGACGCATCGCGCTGGCCGCCTCACCGAGAAGCCGTCGGGCTGCGACGACCTTCCGACGGACCTCAGCAGGGCAGGAGTCGAGCGGGTACGCGTCCAGGTCCTCCAAGACGTAGTCTAGGACGCGGACACGCCGGTCCTTCGGCGCGGGAGGTTCCAAACCGTCCTCTTTACGGATTCGACTGACGACCGTGGCGAGGGGCTCGCCGGTCCGACGGCGCTCCGCTGCGTAAGGCGCGATGCGGCTGAGCCCGTCGCTTTCCGGACTCATCGTGCCACCGTGAAGACGCGGTCCATCGCCGAGGCGGCGGTCCGCATCTCATCCGAGACAGTGGCGGAGATCTGGGCGGTCGTGGCGACCTGGCTGTGGCCGGCGATCTCCATCGCGACCTGGAGCGGGACGCCCTGCGCGCCGAGGAGGCTGATCGCGGCGTGCCGCAAATCGTTGAATGTCAGCGTCGGCAGGCCGAGCTTGCGGCGCACTCGCGAAGCGAGGCCTGCTGGCCCTCAAGGACGGGACCTGAAGATCGACGTCGCGGGCTCGCGTTCGAGAAGGTGCCGAGGGAGCGCCCTAAGTACTGCGCGACGGGAGCGAGCCCGCGCTGGATGAACGGGAGCGAGCCTCCATCGGCGAGATCCTCCGGGACTCGAGGCGCTAGCCCGACTACCAAGTAGTCAGGCGATTTGGACGGGAACGTGCAGCACCGCTCCGGCAAATTGAGAGCCGCCCGGCGTGGTAAGCGCCGGCGGACTCGTGAAGGAGACGTGCGTGAACATGCGACGCATCTTCATGACCACGGCGATGGCGATCGCGCTGGTAGGCGGCACCTCGAGCGGCGCCCTGGCCGCCAGCGCGGGCCCGAGCTGCATCGGCCTCGGATCGTCCACCGCGCCAAAGCCCGGAACGACGCCGGCCGACGCGACCAGCGGAGGTGGCCGAGCGACGATCGCGCACTTCGTGAAGGACGGCTTCGCCGCCTTGGGATTCAGCAGCCCTGGCGGTGCGTACAGCTTCTTCGCGAAGATCCACGCGACCGATATCTCGGGGTGCCCCTTCGAGGAGTAGGGCTCGACGCGAGCGGGAGAGCCTTTAGCGGCAGCGGTCCACATCCCACCGTGCAGGCGGTTGTCGCTCGAGGCGCTCCTTAGCCCGTTCGCGCTCTGTCCTCGCGCCCCGCGGCGGCGGCGTAGGCCGTTGCGGGTGTTATCCGCGACGCGCCCGGTTCGCGCCCGCCTCCGATTTTTTGACAGCCCACTTGACAGCCACGGCGGTACACTCCCAGTGACGGAACGGGACAGAGGAAATCCCCAATGATTCCCGCAATTTTTCCGAACAGGGCCACGGAACGGACGAACCGGACCAGACTCATGACCCGAAGGTCCTGGGTTCGAATCCCAGTTCCCAACAGCGGCGCCGTGCGCGCGCACCGGTGTCCACTGAAGTCATCCGCGTACCGGCGTCGCGCCAAGCGAAAGAGTTGTGCCCGATCGGCGCTCCAGATCGGAGCCTCGATACCATCCTGATCGGGCTGGGTAGCTCAGTTGGCAGAGCAAGGGACTCATAAACCCTAGGTCGCCGGTTCAATCCCGGCCCCAGCCACCCGTGCTGCCGACCACGATCCGCGGGACCGTCGCGCGCTACGCGCGGGCCCACCAACTGCTCGCTCCGGGCCCGCTGATCGCGGCCGTGTCCGGCGGGGCGGATTCGACCGCCCTGCTGCTCCTTCTCGCCGAGCTGTCCGAGCGCTCCGGCCTGGTCATGTACGTGGCGCACTTCGACCACCGGACGCGACCTCGCGCGAGCGCGGACGAGGCGGGCTTCGTGGCCGAGCTCGCGGCGCGCGTCGGTGCCCCGATCCGGGTCGGGCGCGCGGAGAAGCCTGCCGCCAGTGAGGACGCGGCGCGGCGCGCGCGCTACGCTTTTCTGCGCCGCGCTGCCAGCGAGGTCGGCGCGAGCGCCATCGCGACCGGTCACACGCGGGACGACCAGGCCGAGACGGTACTCCTCCACCTGACGCGAGGGAGCGGCATCGCGGGCCTGGCGGGCATGCGGCCCTACAGCGACGGAATCGTTCGGCCGCTGCTGTGCATCGGGCGCGAGGAAACACTCGCGGTCTGTGCTGCCGCCGGGATCTTGCCCCGCGACGACCCTTCGAATCGCTCGCTGCGTTTCGCGCGCAATCGCATCCGGCACCGGGTGCTTCCGGAGCTCGCCCTGATCAATCCCCGGGCGCATCTGGCGATCGCCCGGATCGCGGACGCGGCGGCCTCATTCACCGACACGCTGCGGGAACAGGCCGCGCGCGAGCGGGCCGCGAGCGGCCCCGACGGCCGGATCGACCTGAGCTTGCTGCCAGCGGACGCCGGGCTCCGCTCGGAGGTCCTCGCGACGGCGTGGGAGGCGGCCACGGGGCGCCGTCTCGGCGCGCGCCAGCGCGCCGCTCTGCTCGCGCTGTGCGCGCGGGCGGACGGCAGCGAGACGCTCGATCTGCCCGGCGGCCGCACGGTACGCGAGTACGGCCGGCTCGCCATCCACCCTGGTCCCGGTGGGGCGCCACAACCGGAGGCCGGACGGCCCGACGGTGCCACGCGGCTCCTCCCGGGGACACCGGTGCGCTGGAATGGCTGGACCTTCGTGGTCGCGAGGTCGCGGCCCAGCGCCATCGGCGATTACCCGATCGTCGCGTCCCTGGCGATCGGCGATGACGTCGCGCCGCGGCTCGTCGTGCGGTCTCGACGGCCGGGGGATCGCGTCGGGCGGCGCAAGCTGCAGGATGTCCTGGTCGATGCCAAGGTCCCCGTTCGCGTGCGAGCCTCGCTTCCCCTGGTCGCCGACGGCCCCCGGGTGCTCTGGCTCGCCGGGACCGATGGCTCGGCTACCGCCGGCCCTGGACGGACCTCGTGGTGGCTCGGGGCGCGTCCGCCTGCGGGTGGGCCGAATACCCTTTGGCCTTCGTACGTTCCGCCTGTAGCATCGACTGAGCGAGCACGAGGCGCCGAGAAGGGGTAGCGCACGAACCTCGACAACCGCATCTTCAAGAACGGCATCCTGACCCTGCTCCTGGTGGTCATGGGCGTCGCCCTGCTGTACGCCTATAAGTCGCAGCAGCCGGCCGCGGAGACGGTCGCGCTGTCCGACGCTCTCCAGCGGGTCAACTCCGGCCAGGTCAGGAAGGTGACCATCGTCGGAGATCAGGCCAACCTCGAGCTCGTCGACGGCAAGAAGCAGCAGACCGCGATCGGCGACAAGGACGAGAGCTTCAAGAAGGCCGTGCTCGACTACAGCGCGGCCAACCCGGGCAAGATGGTCGTCGACGTCCAGAAGGACAGTCAGACCTTCGGGATCATCGGGTCGGTGCTCCTGAGCCTCCTGCCCGTCCTGCTGATCGGCGGCTTCTTCGTCTACATGATGCGGCAGGCGCAGGGCACGAATAACCAGGCGCTCTCGTTCGGGAAGAGCCGCGCCCGCATGTTCGTCGGCAACAAGCCGACGGTCACGTTCGAGGACGTCGCGGGGGTCGAAGAGGCCAAGCAGGAGCTCACCGAGGTGGTCGAGTTCCTGAAGTACCCGGAGAAGTTCTCGAGCCTCGGCGCACGCATCCCGCGCGGCGTGCTGCTCGTGGGCCCGCCTGGAACGGGCAAGACGATGCTGGCGCGCGCCGTGGCCGGCGAGGCGGGCGTCCCGTTCTTCTCGATCTCGGGCTCCGAGTTCGTCGAGATGTTCGTGGGTGTCGGCGCGTCGAGAGTGCGCGACCTCTTCGACCAGGCCAAGCGGAACGCTCCCTGCATCGTCTTCATCGACGAGATCGACGCCGTCGGACGTCAGCGCGGCGCCGGTCTGGGAGGCTCGCACGACGAGCGGGAACAGACTCTCAACCAGATCCTCGTGGAGATGGACGGCTTCGACACGGGCACGAACGTGATCGTCGTCGCGGCCACGAACCGGCCCGACGTGCTCGACCCGGCGCTACTGCGTCCAGGACGATTCGATCGCCAGGTCGTGCTCGACCGGCCGGACATCCGGGGCCGGCGCGCGGTCCTGGACGTTCATGTGCGCGGGAAGCCACTCGACAAGAACGTGGAGCTCCTGCGCATCGCGAAGATCTCACCCGGCTTCTCGGGTGCCGATCTCGCCAACGTCGTGAACGAAGCGGCGATCCTCGCCGCGCGCCGGAACAAGAAGCTGATCGGCATGATCGATTTCGAGGAGGCTCTGGAGAAGGTGTCGCTGGGACCCGAACGGCGCTCACGCGTCATTTCCGAAAAGGAGAAGGTCATCGTCGCCTACCACGAGGCAGGCCACGCGATGTGCTTCAAGCTCCTGAAGAACACCAACCCCGTGCACAAGATCTCGATCGTCGCGCGCGGCATGGCGATGGGCGTCACCTGGTCGCTCCCGCAGGAGGACCGCTACTTCCGCACGAAGAAGGAATTCGAGGACGACATTGCCGCGGCGCTCGGCGGTTGGACCGCGGAGCAGCTCCATCTTGGCGGGGACGTGACGACCGGGGCATCGAATGACATCGAGAAGGCGTCGGAGATGGCGCGCCACATGGTCACGAAGTACGGGATGAGCGAGAAGCTCGGACCGCTTCAGTACGGCAAGAGCGACGACCTCATCTTCCTCGGGCGTCAGATCCAGGAGGAGCGCAACTACTCGGAGGACGTCGCCAAGCTCATCGACCAGGAGGTCCACGACATCGTCGATCGCGCCCGCCGCCGCGCGTACGAGGTTCTCACGAGCAACCGAGACACGCTCGACACGCTGGTGCAGCGTCTGATCTCCGAAGAGACGATCTCGAGCGAGGAGTTCGACAAGCTGTTCACCGACCGTGAGACCGAGCTGCCCGCCGCGGCATCCACGGGCGGTACCGGCGGCGAGACGCCGCCCGGCGCGCCGGCCGGCGGTGAAGAGAAGCGCCGCACCGGCAAGGGGCCCGCGACCGCGCCCACGCCCGCGTAGCCAGGAGCCGACCGACCGGCTCATGGCGCGCCGCGTGACCATGCGTAACGCCGGGCATGCGCTTTGCTTATCCCTGTGGAGTGAGCGAGCTCGTGTCGGCCGCGCGGGGCGCGATCCAGGCCAGCGAGCGGCTGCGACTCCTGTCGCTGGCCATCGTCACGGCGGTATTGCTCGTGGCCTTCCTGTTCCTCGAGGCCTCGGATCTCATCTCCCAGGCGGGAGGCGTCTGAGCCACCAGCCTGCGGCGGTGCGGCTGTTCCTCGCGGTCCCCATCCCCGAAGACCACGCCGAGCGACTGTTCCACGCCCTTCCCGAGGCGCTTCCCGGGGTGCGCCGCACCCGCCCCGAGGCGATGCACGTGACCTTGGCCTTCCTCGGCGCGACCTCCGGAGCCCGGTCGGACGAGGTCGAGGCCGCTGCCGACGTGGCGGCGACGCGCACCGCTGCCTTCTCGTTCCCGCTCGACCGGCTCGGCCGCTTTCCGGCGGAAGGTTTCCCGCGAACTGTCTGGGCCGGACCCGCGACCGGTGCGGCGGACCTCGAACTTCTGGCCTCACGCGTTCGGGCGGAGCTGCGGGCGCGGCGGCTCGGGTTCGACGCGAAGCCGTTCCGGCCGCACGTCACGATCGCGCGGATCCGTGAGGGACAGGCGATCGACGAGGCGCGGGCCGTCGCCGCGGCCATCGCCTCGGTCCGCCTCGAGCTTCCGGTTGTGCGGGTGCGCGAGATCGGCGTGGTCGAGAGCATCCTGTCGCCTCGCGGCGCCCGCTACATCTGGAGGGCGAGCGCGCGACTGCGAGGTCCCGCTGTGGAGCGACGATGAAAGGGCCGGCCGACGCGAACGGGGAGGAACGAGGCCCCGACGCGCTCCGCGGGCTCGAGCGGTCGATCGAGGAGCGGCTGCGCCGAATGAGCGAGACCGGCGAGCTGGCGCGACTGCCGGGCGAGGGCCGTCCGCTTCCGCTCGAGGGGGACGACGGCCCGCAGTGGGCGGCGTTCCACCTGATGAAGAACAACCGGGTGCTCCCGCAGTGGGCCGACATGAGGAAGGAGATCGACGCCGAGCGCGCGCGCCTCCTCGCACGGGTGCGCCGCCATCTCGCGTGGGTCGATCGACGCGGGGCCGAGCTCCGCCGGCTGCCGGCGGAACGGATCGTCGAAGGCGCTCGCATCACGCGCGAGGAAGAGCGCCGATTCCAAGAGCGCGTGGGCGCGGACGTGCGCGAGCTGAACTCCCGGATCGACCGGTACAACACCGCGGTACCGGCCGCTTCGCTCCAGCTGCCTCCGATCGCGGTGGGCCGGCTGTTCGCGGCGGCGCGCGCGGCGAAGGCTCAGCAGCCGGACGACGATCCGAAATAGCCGTCGTGCGTCGCGCGCCTGTGGCAGGGCAGCGTGCGGGTGGTGAATCGGAGGCTCAGGCAGCCCAGGGCGTTCGCTGAGCTGGTGGCCGCACCGGGCTGCGCCTGCGGTAGTTCGCATAGGCGTACCGGTCGCATGCGACCTCGGCCGATGTGCCCCAGCCGTGGGTCAGGAAGAGCCACCAGTGACAGAACTCGTGCAGGTACAGGAAGCGGATCACCTCGCGGCGGGTGCGGAAGGACACGAGCGGCATCCCGTCGCTTCCGAGATCGACGAGCTCGCGGAAGGGCCGGAACGGCTCGGGCACCTGGATGACGATCTCAGGCTGCTCCCAGAACGTGAATGCCTGCAGGTGCGGCCTGGTCCGGTAGCGCAGCGGCTTCACCGTGACGCGGTACCCGGTGGCTGTAGGCAGCCCGCGCAGCACCTCGCGCAGGCGCCCGGCTGGGTGAGTGGGCAGGAAGGACCGCACGGCCATGGGACCCGGCGGGCGCCCGCGCGCGGCGTTGAAGGACCGAAGGGCCATGGAGCGAAGTCTGGCGCAGCCAGAATCGGCGGCAGCCAGCCAGCCGTCCGGCGCGCGGCGGCCTCGGGCACCGAGCGGTTCGGGTAGCATTACAAACGAAAGTCGTTCGAGCGGGAACGAGTAGGCCGCGCGAGCCGCGAAGCGAACCGGGCGGGGTGTGAGCCGGGGCGGCGGGTGCGGCGCGAATGGCTCCCGCGAGACGCCATCCCCAACGGGAAGGGTCCCCAGTACGGATGGCCGGATGCCCGCCGTTACCAACGGGCGCTCACCGCGGGACCAGCGCGCGGTGAGGCCAAGGGTCGCCCAGCGATGGGCGGCCGAGATCGGGTGGCACCACGAGCCCTCGTCCCGAGCCGGGCACGAGGGCTATTGCATTCCCGCGCCGCGAGGGCGAGCGGGAAAGGAGGTGCCATGACGACCGCGACGCTGCACCGGCCGATCGTTCTGACGCCAGTCGTGCGCGAGCGGCTCGCCGACCTCGAGACGCCCGTATCGGCGTTCGCCAAGCTTCGAGGGCTCGGGGGAGCGTTCCTACTCGAGAGTGCCGAAGGCGGGGAGCGCATGGGCCGCTACTCGTTCATCGGCGTAGCGCCGCGCGCGACGGTCGTGTGCCGCGACGGCGTCGCGACGATCACGGAGCATGGCCGTGCGCGCGACGTCAGCTACGACGACCCGCTCTCGGTGCTGCGGCAGGTCATGGCCGGGTACGCGCGAGACCACGCCCGGGAACTCCCGCGATTCTCGGGCGGGGCGGTCGGCTATGTCGGCTACGAGGCGGCGAGGCGGTTCGAGCGCCTCCCCGTGGCACCCAACGATCCGCAGGGGCTTCCCGAGGCGCGCTGGGCCGTCCACGACACCGTCGTGGTGTTCGACCACCTGCGCCACACGCTGAGCGTCCTGGCGCACGACGACGACGCGACGCCGGGCCGCGCGGCCGAGACCATCGCGACCGTCTTCGCCGCGCTCGACGCTCCGCTCGCTTTGGCGCCGGTCGGGCGCGCCGGCCCTCGAGACGTGCGGCCGAGCGGCACCGCCGAGGCGTACCGCGGGATGGTCAGGCGGGCGCGCGATCTCATCCTCGCCGGCGACTGCATCCAGATCGTGGTCGCGCAGCGGTTCGACGTGCGCCCATCGCCCGAGCCCCTCGATCTGTACCGCGCGCTGCGCCACGTGAATCCGTCCCCCTACATGTTCTGTCTGGACGCCGGGGATGCCACCCTCGTCGGCGCCTCGCCCGAGCCGTTCATCCGCGTTCAGAACGGCCGCCTCGTGATGCATCCGATCGCCGGGACGCGCCCCCGGGGGCGCGATGAATCCGAGGACGCCGCGAACGAGGCGGAGCTTCGCGGCTCGGAAAAGGAGCGCGCGGAGCACGTGATGCTGGTGGACCTGGCACGCAACGACCTTGGGCGCGTCTCCCGCCCGGGGACCGTGCGCGTGCGGGAGCTCATGCGCGTCGACCGCTTCTCGCACGTCATGCACCTCACCTCCGTCGTGGAGGGAGAGCTGAGCGCAGGGCTCGACGCCCTCGACGCCTTTCGCGCCGCCTTCCCCGCGGGCACGGTCTCGGGAGCGCCGAAGATACGCGCGATGCAGCGGATCGCCGAGCTCGAGGCAGACGTCCGCGGTCCGTACGCGGGCGCGGTCGGCTACCTCGGCTTCGACGGCACGATGGACACCTGCATCGCCATCCGGACCGCGGTGCTGTCCGGCGGCGTCTGCCGCATCCAGGTCGGGGCCGGCGTGGTCGCCGACTCGGATCCGGCGGCCGAAGAGGCGGAGACGCGCGCCAAGGCGGGAGCCCTCTTGCGCGCGGTCGAGCTCTCCGACGAGCTGCTGGGATGAGCGCGCGCGTACTGCTGATCGACAACTACGACTCCTTCACCTGGAACCTGGCGCAGGCGCTCCAGGCTCTCGGCGCGACGGTGGACGTCCTGCGAGCGGACGATCCCGCGTTGCCCGCGGCCCTCGCCTCGAGACCCGATCGGCTGGTGATCTCGCCCGGTCCGGGACGGCCGGAGGAGGCGGGCGATTCCGTGCGGGCCGTACGCGACGCGCCCATGGTGGGCATCCCGACGCTCGGCGTGTGCCTCGGGCTGCAGTGCGCGGCCGTCGCATTCGGTGCCCGCGTGGTGCGGGCGCCGGAGCCACGGCACGGCAAGACGTCGATCGTCCACCACGACGGGCGGGGCATCTTCACCGGCGTGCCGGAGCCGACGGTCGCGACGCGCTACCACTCGCTGATGGTCGACGAAGCCACGCTCCCCGCGGAGCTCGTGGTGAGCGCGCGAAGCGACGACGGGGTGGTCATGGCCATGCGGCATGCGGAGCTGCCCCTCGAGGCGGTGCAGTTCCATCCCGAGTCGGTCCTGTCGCAAGATGGCGTGCTGATGCTCGCGAACTTCCTCGAAGCGCGTGCCGCCCGCCCTCTCCCCGAGGAGGTGGCGCCATAGACGTCCGGGAGGCGCTCGTGCGGGTGGCGGGCGGGAGCACGCTGACCCGCGACGAAGCCGAATGCGCGATGGCTGCGCTCATGTCGGGGGAAGGCACGCCCGCGCAGATCGGCGCGCTGCTCGCGGCGCTGCACGTGCGCGGCGAAACCGTCGACGAGATCGCCGGATTCGCGGCATCGCTGCGTTCGGCCGCCGCCCCGGTGATCCTCGAAAGCGGCGGCGCGATCGATACCTGCGGAACGGGTGGCGACCGCTCGTACACGTTCAACATCTCGACGGTCGCTGCGATCGTCGCCGCCGCGGCCGGGGCGCGGGTGGCCAAGCACGGCAACCGTGCCGCGTCGAGCGCGTGCGGCAGCGCCGACGTCCTCGAGGCGCTCGGGGTGCGGATCGATCTCGGTCCCGAGGGAGTGGCCGCCTGCGTCCGCGACGTGGGGATCGGCTTCATGTTCGCGCCACGCTTCCACCCCGCGATGCGGCACGCGGCACCGGTGCGCCGCGAGCTCGGCATCCGGACCGTGTTCAACATCCTCGGCCCGCTCGCCAACCCGGCGGGTGTCCGCCGGCAGCTGCTGGGCGTCCCGACCGCGGCGCTCGGGCAGAAGCTCGCCTGGGTCCTGGGTGAGCTCGGCGGCGAACGCGCCCTCGTGGTGCACGGCGGCGACGGCCTCGATGAGATCACCACGAGCGGCGAGTCCCTGACCTGGGAGCTGCGCCACGGAGAGGTGCGCATGGGATCGATCGAGCCCCGTTCTCTCGGCGTGCCCGAAGCGCCGCGAGCGACGCTGCTCGGAGGCGACGCCGCGGCCAACGCCGCGATCGCCAGGAGCGTGCTCGACGGCGCCGCCGGAGGCCCGCGAAGCGCGGTCGTCCTGAACGCGGGCGCCGCCTGCTACGTCGCGGGCCTCGCGGACACCCTGCGGGACGCGATGGACCTGGCGGCGCGCGCGATCGACACCGGAGCCGCGCGCGACGGGCTCGACCGTTTCGTCGCGGCCAGCGCGAGCGCGGCCGGCCGATGATCCATTCCCGAGGGGTCGTTTCCGCGAGCGGGGCGGGCGGCCGATGACCGATTTC
>JALYKU010000236.1 GCA_030774595.1 Chloroflexota bacterium
GGGCCGGGCCGGCCGGCGCGTCAGGCGCGGGGCGTCGGGCAGGCGCCTCAGGACGCCGGCGTCACGCCACGCGCGCGAGCACGGTTCCCCTTGCGTCGACGCTGACCGCGGTCGGCACGACGGCGACGCCGTACTTGCGCGCGAGCGCGGGCCGGCGGGAGACGTCGATCGCGACCACGTGGCGACCCTCGCTGCGGAGCTTCTCGTCGAGCAGCCGGCATTCCGTGCAGAGGGGGTGCGTGAACTGCACGACGACCGACGGCGCGCCGCGAGGCCATACACCGACATCCACGGGGTCGATCGTGGCGAGATGGCCCGAGCGGATCCCGCGGACGCGGGCGCCGAGCTTGTACATCTCGCAGCCGACGCAGAGTCCGGTGGCCGCGGCGAGCAACGCCAGCGCCGCGACGAGCAGGCCCAGCACCCACCCGAGAGCGTTCAGCCCGAACGCGTGCGCGAGCGAAGCCCCGGTGAGCACGACCGCGCCGACGACGTTCGCGAACCGTGGCGGGCGCGAGTCCTCGACGACACCCTCGCCGAACCTCGGCTGGATCAGCTCGAAGTACGCGACGCACGCGAGGCAGAAGCGGCGGCCGAAGCGCAGGCCGA
Organism: Chloroflexota bacterium; assembly: GCA_030774595.1. Next base: position 610 of record JALYKU010000236.1, read on the forward strand.
CGACCAGCTGCAGCGCGAGGATCCCCAGCAGCGGCCACCAGCCCGTCGCGAACGCGAGGAGCGATACGAGGCCGACGACCATCTGGTTGACGCGCGGCGCGCGGCTGTCGATGACGTCCGTGTCACGGTAGGGATCGGCGGTGCGGGGTCGCGATGCTCCGATGGGAAGCGCGAACATTGGATACCTCCAGGCCGATATCGAGGGAGCGCGCCGCGCGGTCAGGCGGTGATCACCCTCGACAGCCCGCGAGGCCTCCGGTGGAGCGTGCCATCCGCGCGCACAGAGGGGCGAGGCGCGGAGTCACCCGGCCGGATCGCCAATCCCGGTGCGCACGTGGCATTCACCCATTGTCCGGCCGAAGGAGAGGCGCCGCAAGGGCCGTCTGTCAGGCCTAGCGCGCTAGACTCGCGCCGACGGACGGTTCTGCGAGGACCACCGCACGAGCGCTCGCGTTCTCATTGGTGCGCGCGATCCGCTCGCCACGCCTCGTCCCCTCGGGCCCGTCCTGGATATCGCGTCCGAGCTCGGCTCGGACGTTCACAGCTTGCTCAGAGTCGAAGCTCGCCGCGCTGAGCTCTTCAGACCGGGTTGAGACAGTTGGGTGCTGGAGAAAGGCTGACGCTTGCAGCCTTCGAGGATATCCACTGGGTGGACGAGGCAACCCTCGACCTGCTGCGATTCCTTGGGCGGCGCCTGGGATCAAGCAGGGCGCTGCTGCTGGCAACCTATCGCGACCGAGCTCGTCGTCACGCCCGGCGCGCATCTGGCCTACTGCATCCAGCCGGAAGAGTTCGCTCAGGAGCTGCGCCAGGTTCTCAAGCGAGCGGGCAGGTGAGGGAGAGCTCGTACGCGAGGAGTGCCTGTGGCAGGGCACCACGATGCGCTTGCCCAGCTCGCGCATTGTCTAGCAGGAACGTGGGCCGCACGCCCTAGCGATTACGCTCCGCGCGGACGAACAGCACCGTGCCGATCGCCATGAAGACGACGAAGAGCCCGCCGAGGATCGCGAGGTTCTCCAGCGGCGAGAGCAGCACCACGGCGTCGTAGTCCGGACTTCCCGTGTAGTACAGGCCCCGGACGAAGTCGACCGCGTAGCGCATCGGCGAGATGCGCGACAGCAGGTCGAGGTACCACGGGAGCACCTTGATGGGATTGAAGACGCCGGCGAGGAAGAACTGCGGAAGGAAGATGAACGGGAAGATCTGGTTCGCCGCGCGCTGGCTGTGCAGGTTCGAGAGCACGATGATCCCGAAGGCGCCGCCGTAGAGCGACACGATGATCCCGCCGAGCGCGAGCGCCGTGATCTGCAGAGGGTTCAGCGGCACGCCGATGAGAAGACCGAACAGGGCGACGGCGAGGCCCTGCGGGATGGCGACGAGCGTCTCGCCCAGGATCTTGCCGAAGAGGATCGAGTAGCGGGAGATCGGAGAGACGAAGATCTCCTGGCTGAAGTCGTTCTCGCGGTCCTCGATCAAAGACACGAGGCCGAGCGCCGTCGTCTGGAAGAGCGTCTGCGCGTAGACACCGGTGAAGGTGAAGACGAGGAAGTTGTAGCCCGCGATGCCGCCGAAGCTCGCCTGCAGGCTTCCACCGAGCGCCGCGATGAAGATGAACGGGAAGATGAGCGTGGTGACCAGGCGAGCGCGGTCGCGCAGGAGCTTGGTGAAGTCGCGCTGGGCGAGCGCGAGGATGGCGGCCGCTTCGCTCATGACTTCGCCAGGATCTCGAGATACGCGTCCTCGAGCGAGGGAGCGTGGGTCCGGACGACGGTGAGCGGTGTGTCGATCGCGCGGAGCATCGCGTGGGCGCCGCCGTTGTCGACCGGGATGCGAAAGAGCGGCGTCTCGGTAAAACGGATGGAGCGCGCGAGCAGCTCGGACCGCAGTCGTGGGCGGTCCTTCGCATCGACCAGAAGGTATTCCACGGTAAGGTCCGCCTTGAGGACGTCCGGCGTCCCCCGTCCGACGATCTTCCCGCGATTGATGATGCAGATCTCGTCCGCGTTCTCGGCCTCGTCGAGATAGTGGGTGGTCACGAAGACCGTCGTCCCGCTCGTCTCGCGCACCTCGCGCAGGTACTGCCACAGAGCGCGCCGGCTCGCGGCGTCGAGCCCCGCGGTCGGCTCGTCGAGGAACAGCACGAGTGGCCTGTGCATCAGGCTGCGGACGATCTCGAGCTTGCGCTTCATGCCGCCGGAGAAGGTGCGCACCGCCTGGAACATCTCGCGCTCGATGCCGAGGATCGTCGCGAGCTCGCGCACGCGGTCGCGGTACTCGGCCGCCATGGCGGTGAAGAACGGCCGGTAGGGAAAGAGGCCGTACAGGATCGCGTGCAGGCGTACGTTCTCCTCGGCCGTCAGGTTCTGGTCGAGGCTCGGGCGCTGGAAGATGATCCCGACCGAGGCCCGTACGGCGCTGGCCTCGGTCGCGAGGTCGTGTCCGGCGATCCGGGCGGTGCCGCCGGTCGGCGAGAGCGTCGTCGTGAGGATGGAGATCGTCGTGGTCTTTCCCGCCCCGTTCGGACCGAGGAGCGCGAAGAACTCGCCAGGATGGACGCTGAACGAGATGCCGTCGACCGCGTTGGTGTTGGCGCCCCGGTAGCGCTTGATCAGGCCATCGACCACGATCGTCGGCTCCGTGCCTCGCATCACGGTCTCCCCGCGGCCTTCTTGTCCGCGAGCGAGCGCGCCACGTCGTCCGCGGTCAGGCCGAGCTCGGTCGCGAGCAGCAAGGCCGCGTAGATGAGGTCGGTGAGCTCGGAGAGCGCGCGATCGCGGGGCTCCGAGACGGCCGCCAGGGCGAGCTCGAGGCCCTCTTCGCCGACCTTCTGCGCGATCGCCCCGCGCCCCTTACGGTACATCTCGGTCGAGTACGAGCCCTCGGGAAGGTCGCGCTTGCGCTGTGCGAGAAGGGCGGCCAGCTCGGACAGCGTCCGCGCCAGCGGAGGAGCGGGATCCTCGCCCCAGCAGGTGGCAGCGCCCGTGTGGCACACCGGCCCCTGTGGATGCGCGCGGACGAGGATCGCGTCGCGATCGCAGTCGATCGCGAGATCGACCACGTGCAGCGTGTTGCCGCTGGTCTCGCCCTTGCGCCACAGCGTGTCCCGCGTGCGGCTGTGGAAGTGCGCCTCGCCCGTGCGCAAGGTCGCGTCGATCGCGTCGAAATCCATCCATGCCAGCATCAGAACGGTGCCGGTGCCCGCATCCTGCACGATCGCGGGCACGAGCCCGCGATCGTCGAAGCGCACGTCCGCCGGGTCGAGAGGCGTCACTCGGCCACGCAGTACGCGAGCTCGACCGGGCGCACCGGGATCCCGGCCAGCGCGAGCGCCGCCTTCACCTCGTACACCTTCAGCTCGTCGTAGTGGAAGACCGAGGCGGCGAGTCCGGCCTCGGCGTGCGTTCGCTGGAAGAGCATCACGAAGTCGGCGGAGGAGGATGCCCCTCCCGAAGCGATGACCGGCACGTCGACGGCCAGCGCGACCGCCTCGGTGAGCTCGAGGTCGAAGCCCTCCTTGGTACCGTCGCGATCGATGCTGCTCAGCAGGATCTCCCCCGCCCCGCGCTGGACGCCCTCCCGTGCCCACGACACCGCCTTGCGTCCGGTCGCGACGCGTCCGCCATCGATGACGACCTCGAACCCACCGCCCGCGCGCCGCGCGTCGATCGCGAGCACGCACGCCTGCGACCCGTAGCGTCCGGCCACAGCGCCGATGAGGCTCGGGTCGCGGACGGCTCCGCTGTTCACGGCCACCTTGTCGGCCCCGGCCCGCAGGATCTCGCCGGCGAGATCCGCGGAATCGATCCCGCCGCCCACGGTGAAGGGAATGAAGAGCTCGTCAGCGACACGCGAGGCCAGGTCCACCACCGTGCGACGACGATCGGCGGACGCGGTGATGTCGAGGAACACGAGCTCGTCCGCGCCGTCGGCGTTGTAGCGCTCGGCGAGGGCGACGGCGTCGCCGGCATCCCGCGTGTCGACGAATCGGACGCCCTTGACGACGCGGCCGTCGCGGACATCGAGGCACGGGATCACGCGTTTGGCGAGCATCAGTCCGCAGCGACGGCGGAGCCGCTTCGGGCGGTGGCCATCGCTTCGGCGAGCGTGAAGCGGCCCTGGTAGAGCGCTCGGCCGACGATGATGCCGCGCAGGCCGCGATGGCGAAGACGCGCGACGGCGGCGATGTCCTCGAGCGAGCCGACACCGCCGGCGTAGATGACATCGCCGCCGAATTGCCGTGCCACGGCTTCCGTGGAGGGGAGATCGACGCCTTGCAACGTGCCATCGATCGACACGTTCGTGTAGATCAGCGTGGGCACTCCGTTCAGCGCCAGCTCGTGCGCGAGGTCGCTGGCGCGGACGTCGGTGGTCTCGGCCCAGCCTGAGGTCGCCACCATGCCCTGGCGCGCGTCGACCGCGACGGCCATGCCGTCGGCGTGCCGGTCGACGAGCCGGCCGATGAGCTCGGGATCGCGGACGGCTGCCGTCCCCACCACGATCCGCGATACGCCCGCCTCCGCGAAGCTCTCCGCGGTGTCGAAGTCGCGGATGCCGCCGCCCGCCTGGATCTGCACCGTGAAGCGGTTGGCGATCGCGCGGATGTGGTCGAGGTTCGCCGGACGCCCGGTCTGGGCGCCGTCGAGATCGACGATGTGGAGCCACTCGGCGCCCTCGCCGACGAGCCGCTTCGCCGCGGCGAGGGGCGAGGGCGCGACATCTTCGGCGGTGGCGAAGTCGCCCATCGTCATACGCACGCAGCGGCCGTCGAGGATGTCGATCGCGGGATACACGATCACCCGGGCACCCGCTCCTTCTTCGCTTCGATGGCAGCGTCCGCGAACGCGCGCAGCAGGCGCAACCCGTTCGCGCCGGACTTCTCGGGATGGAACTGGACGCCGAGCAGATGCGCGCTGCCCACGATCGCCAGCCGGCGTCCTCCGTATTCGACGGTGCCGAGGACCACGGGATCGTCCGTCTCGGGCACGTAGCTGTGGACGAAATAGAAGTAGTCGCCGTCGCGGACATCGCGCAGCCACGGGTGAACGCCGGCCAGTCGCACGCTGTTCCAGCCGATCTGCGGCAAGCGCGGGACGCCGCTCATGCGAGCGACGGACCCGCAGTAAAAGCCAAGCCCCGGTTCCCCTTCGGCCTCCTCGCTTCCCTCGAACAGGAGCTGCATCCCGACGCAGATGCCGAGGATGGGGACGCCGCGCCTGCGCGCGTCACGAAGAGGGCGCTCGAAGCCGAAGCGATGGAGCTCGCGGCTGCAGTGGCCAAAGTTACCGACGCCGGGAAGAACGATGGCGTCCGCTCGGGCGACGACATCCGGCTCGCGCACGAGATCGGCATCCGCACCGACAGCGCGGAGCGCCTTCCGCGCGCTCGCAAGGTTGCCTACGCCGTAGTCGACGATCGCTATCACGGCCGCAACGGGGGCGCCGGCATCCGGAGATATCCGCCGAAGGCCGCGAACGGGATCGCGAGGACGGGCCCGGCCGCCTGCAGCCACATCGGTCCGGCATCGCCCTGACCGATGGTGAGGAGCGCTCCGCTCACGCCGGACAGCACGCCGACCGCGACCGCGTTCACGAGCTCCTCACCTGGCGCGAGGCGCGCCGCGACGTAGCCTCCGAGCACGTCGAACATGAGGCCGAGCAGCAGGAGCCCGAAGGCGAGGCTCGACGACTCCGAGAGCCGCTGCCCCAGCGCCTGTGGATCGGCCGCATCGGGTGCGAGGATCGAGAGCACCAGGCTGCTCCCGAGGATCGAGCCGACGATGTCGAGCGACCAACCGGTGATGACCGCCCGGTAACGGATGCCTCGAACTCCCACCTGAACATGCTAATGAGGGACCTGGGACCCCCATACCTCTGGATCGGAAGGCCAGCGCGCGCATCGCTCTCCCGGTCAGCGGCCCAATGGGTCCACGCTCCGCACATGGACGCAGTATTGCCGCACAAGACAGGTCGACGGCTTCGCGTTCAGGGTGCCGAACGGGCCCTGAACGCAACTTACGAAGCATCCATCAGCGCGCGCACCAGCCGATCGACGGATCGTTCGAGGCCGTATCGCTTCGCGAGCGCGACGAGACGCCGTGGATGCGCCGGCCGGCGAGGGATCGTGCCATCGCCGCCGCGGACCGGGACGTCATCGACCGGCGCGACCACGCGACGAGCCGCCTCGAGGTAATCCCGCGCGTTCCTGAGCTTGTGGCGAAGAGGTGGCGGAAGATCCGGCGCCGCGAGAAGCGCATCGAGCGAGCCATACCGCCGAAGCAGCGAGCTGGCGGACTTCTCTCCGATCCCCGGCACGCCCGGCAATCCGTCGGAGGGATCTCCCCGCAGGAGAGCGTAGTCGAGATAACGATCGCCGGGAATGCCGTACTTCGAGGCGATCCACGCTTCGTCGACGATCGCGAGCTCGCTCACCCCGCGCAGGGTGTAGAGGACGCGCACGCGGCCGGGGTGCACGAGAGCGAAGCAATCGCGGTCGCCGGTCACGATCTCCACGGGACCCGCGGAGAGCCGCGCGAGCGTCGCGATGACGTCCTCGGCCTCGTAGCCCTCGGACTCGGCGACGGAGAGTCCGAATGCGCCGAGGATGTCCACGAGGATCGGAAGCTGGCGCTCCGTCTCGTCGGGCCCCTGGCCCTCGGGCGCGAGACGATGGGTCTTGTACGTGGGCAGCGCGGCGACGCGGAACGCGGGGCGCCAATCGGCGTCGAGCGCGACGACGAGCCGGTCGGGGTGCCTGTCGGGCACGAGCCGCGAGAGATAGTTCAGGAACCCCAGAACGGCGTTCGTCGGCGTGCTGTCGGGCGCCTGCAGCGCGGGCACGGCGTGGTATGCCCGATACAGCAGGCTGAAACAGTCGACCAGCAGCAGCGGGCCGTCGCCTCGGGAAGAGCCGGCCTCAGACGCCGATCTTGCCCTTCGTGCTCGGCGGGCCGGCGCGCCGCTGGTCGGTCCGGGACGCCGCGTCGAGCACGCGGCCGAGGCCCTTCGCGGCCGCCTCGAGCAGATGGTGCGCGTTCCCGCCGCGAACCTGCGTCACGTGCAGCGTGAAGCGGCCGGTCTGCGCGAGCGACTCCAAGAAGTGCGGCATCAGCTGCGTGTCGAATCCGCCGACGGTCCGCGTCTTCGGCGCCAGGTCGTACGCGAAGCCGGGACGGCCGCCGAGATCGATCGCGACGTTCACGAGGCACTCGTCCATGGGCACCGTCAGCGACGCGAAGCGGACGATGCCGGCGCGGTCGCCGAGCGCCGCATCGAGCGCGCGCCCCAGCACCAGGCCGAGGTCTTCGACGGTGTGGTGTTGATCGACGTCGAGGTCGCCCGTCGCCTTCACGGTGAGGTCCATCAGACCGTGCACGGCGACCAGCTCCACCATGTGGTCGAGGAACCGGATCCCCGTCGACACGTCGGCCCGGCCGTCGGAATCGAGCTTCAGGCGCACCTGCACGTCCGTCTCTTTGGTCTTGCGCTTCAGCGCGCCCTGCCGCGCGCGCCGTGCGACCGGGCTCACGCGCGCGCCGCGGAGGGGGCGAAGACCTTCTCGACCGCCGCGATGAAGCGGTCGTTCTCGGCGGGAGTGCCGATCGAAACGCGTAGGCATCCCGCGCACGCCGGCCACGACGAGATGTCGCGGATCAGGACGCCGTGCTCGAGGAAGCGCGCGTGCCACCCGGCGGCGTCGCCATCATCGACACGGAACAGGAGGAAGTTCGTCTCGGACGGGTAGACCTCGATCCGCTTCACCTCGCGCAGCGCTCGGTACACGCGCGCGCGCTCCACCTGCAGGAGGGCGACGCGCTTCACGACGCTGGTGTCGTCCTTCGCGATGCGGGCGGCGACGGCGAGCGTCAGGGCACCGACGTTGTACGGGAGCTGGACCGCCCGGTACGACTCCGCGAGCCGCGGATGCGCGATGAGCACTCCGAGGCGCAGGCCGGCGGCCGCACGCACCTTGGAGAACGTCTTCGACAGCACGAGGTTGGGATGCTCCGGTAACGCCGGCAGCAGCGTGGTGCCGGAGAACTCCGCATATGCCTCATCCACGAGCACGAGCGTCTCGGGGTAGTTCTCCGCGACGGGGAGTATCGCGTCGTCGGCGATCAGCGTCCCGGTCGGGTTGTTGGGACTCGTGAAGACGACGATGTCAGGACGCACACGCCGAACCGCCTCGAACGCCCGTCGCGGCGTGAGCTCGTACGGAAGCCCGATGAGCTCCTCGGCCACGGTCCCGCCGGCGACGATCGTGAGGCGGGCGTGCATCGAGTACGTCGGCTGGAAAAGCAGCGTGGTGCGGCCATGGCCGCCGAAGAGCAGGAACGTGTTCAGCAGCACCTCGTTGCTGCCGTTGCCGAAGATGAGCTGGTCGGGTCCGACACGCCAGCGCTCCGCGAGCGCCTCGCGGAGCTCGGTCAGCGCGCCGGGATAGCGGTTGAGAAGAACGCCTCCCAGCTCCTCGGCGCTCAGGTACGCCGTCGCGGGGTTCGGCTCCGCCCACTCATTGGCCTGCAGCCGCACGTCCGCGCGCATCTGCTGCGTTCGGTATGGCGTGAAGGCCTCGAGGTCGGCCCGCGGACGCGGGAGCCTCGGTGCGTCGGTCATGCCCGGAGCTCCATCGAGGCGGCGTGGAAGTCCATTCCCTCATAGCGTGCCACGGCCGCTCCCGCCTTCGCGAGACGGCCGAGATCGCGCGACGCGCGCACGCGCGCCGTCCAGCGCACGAAGTCCTCGACGCGCAGCGCAGAGCCCCAGCGCGCCGAGCCGCCTGTCGGGAGCACGTGGTTCGTGCCCGCGACGTAGTCGCCGAGCGCGACGGGCGTCGAGCCACCGACGAACACCGCGCCGGCGTTCCGCGTCCGCGGTGCGAGCGCGACCGCCGCCCGGCCTGCGAGGTTCACGTGCTCTGGCGCCGCGTACGTGACCGCGTCGAGGGCGGCAGCGAGCGACGGGGCGCGATAAAGGCCGATGCTTCCGCGCCGGGAGCCCACGCGCCCGACGACCGCGCCGACGACCTCCAGCAGTCGCGCGCTGTCGCTCACGAGCGCCGCGAACGCGTCGGTGCCGTGCTCCGCCTGCGCTTCGAGATCGAGGACTATCGCAGTGGGGTCCGCGTCCGCCGACGCGATGACGACGAGCTCGCTCGGGCCCTGTAGGCCATCTATGCCTACCTCGGCCGAGACCAGCCACTTCGCCGCGGTCGTGAACGCGTTCCCCGGACCCACGATCTTGTCGACGCGAGCGAGCGACGCCGTGCCGTACGCCATGGCAGCTACCGCGGCCGCTCCACCCGCGCGGTAGAGGCCCTTCGCACCGACGAGCGTCGCCGCGTACGCGAGTACGGGGTCGACCGCACCATCGGCCGGCATCGGAGAGGCGAGCACGAGCTCCTGGACGCCGGCGATCCGCGCGGGCACGCCGATCATCAGCGCCGTCGAGGGATACCCGACGGTGCCCCGCGGGACGCACCCTCCCACGCGCCGAAGAGGCTCGGGCGTGAGCGTCGCGCGCAGGCCACGGCCGCGGTGCGCGATCTCCTTCGGCCGCTGCAGACGGTGGAAGGCGCGCAGATTCGCGTTAGCGAGGTCGAGCGCTCGCGCCAGCTCGCGTGGGCAGGAGCGCGCCGCGCGGCGCAGCCCGGCGCCATCGACCCACAGGTCGGCCGCCGTGGCGGCGCGCCTGTCGAAGCGACGCACGCTCCGAAGCACCGCCCCATCGCCCCGCCGCCGAACGGCTCGGAGCGACGCGCGAACGCTCGCCAACAGCTCGTCGTCGAATGCGGAGGCGTTGCGGCGCCGGTCGACGGCGCGCCGCAGCGCGGCGAGGTCCCCGACCTTCACGCCGTGGCGCGGCCCGACGCCCACTCCTGCAGGCGGGACGCGAGCGAAGCGATCCGCTCGCGCTCGCGGGAGTATGCGGCGCGGTTGGCGATGAAACGCGCGGTGCAGGTCGCGATCTCCTCCACGATCGCGAGGCGGTTCTCACGAAGAGTGCGCCCGGTGCTGACGAGGTCGACGATCCAGTCCGACAGCCCGACCTGGGGCGCGAGCTCGACGGACCCGGCGAGCCTGATGATCTCGACCTGGATGCCGCGGCGCTCGAAGTGGGCGGCTGCGACGCGCGGATACTTCGTGGCCACCTCGAGCGAACCGAGGTGCCGGTATTCGTCGAGAGAGCGATCGAGGTCGTCCACCGGAGCGGCGACGACGAACCGGCAGACGCCATAGCCGAGGTCCACGAGCTCGAGCAGGTCACTGATGGATTCGAGGAGCACGTCCTTCCCCACGATGCCGGCGTCAGCCGCACCGTGACCGACGTACGTCGGGATGTCGCTCGGGCGGGCGAGAACGTACTCGAGGTCGTCGGACGCGTGGATCAGGAGACGGCGGCCGCCGTCGGCGAGCGCCGCTGTTGGTAGTCCCGCGGCCTCGAGCGCTTGGCGCGTATCGGACATGAGCGCACCCTGCGCGAGCGCGAGCCTTAGCGGCCGTTCGCTCATGGAGGCGTTCCGGCCGGCACGGCGACGGAGGCGCCGAGCGCGAGCAGCAGCGGCCGTTGGATCACGCAGGCGTTCCGGTCAGGACCGCGACGAACGCGTCGAGCGCGCGGGTCACGCCCTCGTACTCGATGTGCGTCTCGTCGACCGCGCGCGCGCGGAGCGTCGGCCGGCCCGCGGTCTCGGCGGCCTCTCCGATCGCGACGGGCAGGCCCGCTCTCCGCAGCGCCGTCGCGACCAGGAGCGTAGCCACGTCGTCGGAGCTCGGAAGCAGAACGACGAGCGGGGCGTCGTCGGCGGCCCTCCAGCCGGCGGCGACGACGGCCTGATGGAGGTGCGGGACCGCGATGCCGAACCCGGTCGCCGGAAGATCGGTGCCGAATCGCGCGAGGAAGCCGTCGTACCTTCCGCCTGCCGCGATCGCGAAGCCGAGGTCCGGCGCCGTCACCTGGAACACGACGCCGGTGTAGTACGAGAGGGCGGGCACGAAGCCGAGGTCGAAGCGGATCGCCGCACCGACGCCCGCGGCGTCGAGGAGCGGCTCGAGAGACTCGAGCTCGCCCAGCGCGGCGGCCGCGGCCCCCGGTGCGTCGCGGCGGATCTCGGTGAACTCACCGGGCCCGCGATACCGCAGACCGCGGCCAAGGGCCGCGCATCGCCCCGCGGAGAGCCCACCGTCGCGAGCGGCGGCGAGCACGGCCACGAGGTCGCCGCGCCGCGCCGCTTCGCCGGCCGCTTCACGAGCGCCTTCGGGGAGATCGGTGAGGAACCCGCGCAGGAAGCCCACGTGCCCAACGTCGACCTCGGCGCCGGACAGCCCGCAGCGCTCGAGCGCGTCCGCGAGGACCGCGATGGCTTCGACGTCCGCGAGCGCGCCGGCGACACCGATGAGCTCGATGCCCGCCTGGTCGTACTCACGCTCGGACCCGCGCATCGACGCCTCTTCTCTGAAGATCGGCGTGAAGTACGACAGGCGCAGCGCGCCATCGACCTCGCGATAGCGCTGCGCGACGACCCGCGCGACCGCAGTGGTCACATCCGGACGCAGCGCGAGCAGGCGGCCGTCCCGATCGACGAAGCGCAGTAGCCGGCGCTCGTCGATGGCGGATGGTGCGAGCTCGACCGTCGGAGGCTCAAGCGGAACGTATCCATACGAGGCGAACGTGCCCATGAGGAGCCGCTGGATCGCGTGCAGCTCGCGCGCTTCCGTCGGAAGGATGTCGCGGAAGCCGCGCGGCAGCGCCAGGCTGCGGGGCGCGTCGCGCATCGTCGTGGGCGTCCCCTTCTTCGCTCGGAAGCCGCGAGTCTACGGTGAAACGTTGCGCGCCTGCGTCGGGTGGCTATGGTCGGAGCCGTGGGGCCGAGGGTCGCGCGGGCCTGCTCCGCGCTCGCCGCTGTGCTGGCCGTCGCGTACGGCCTGTTCTTCGTCTTCGGGCCCACCGGAACGACGTGCTCGATCGGGGTTGTGAACCCAGGAGGGCCCGCGGCCACGACGGACGCGGCGAGCTGCCACAGCACGAACCTGCTGCAGTCCCAGCCCGGGCACCTCTTCCCCGCTCCCCTGCTCTACATCGCGCTCTGGTCCTTTGCTCCGGTGCTCGCGTTCTTCGGCGTGCGGCTCGCCAGTAGGCAGGTCGCGATCGCGAGCGTCGCGTTCGCGTTCATCGCCGAGCTCTCGGGCATCATGAGCATGGGCGGAGGCTTCGTATATGCGATCGTGGTCGGTCCGCTGCTCGTGCTCGCGCTCGTCTCACT
>JALYKU010000237.1 GCA_030774595.1 Chloroflexota bacterium
CTGCACGACTACGTGGCCCCCGCCGGCGCCGAGGCGGTCGACGAGGTCCGCCGCACCGCCGCGCACCTGTCCGGCGCGCGCGTACTGCACATCAGCGCGACGGCCTACGGCGGTGGCGTCGCGGAGATCCTCCACAGCCTTGTCGCACTCATGCGCGACGCCGGCCTCGAGGCCAACTGGGCGGTCATCGAGGCCGAACCGGCGTTCTACGACGTGACCAAGAAGATCCACAACGCGCTGCAGGGGATGCCGCTCGAGCTCTCAGCGACGGAGCAGGAGTTGTTCGTCGAGACGGAGCGGCGCAACGCGGCGACGATGCCGGACGCGGACCTGGTCGTCGCACACGATCCCCAGACCGTCGCGCTCCTCGCGCTCGGGGGCGCGCGCGGCGCGCGCTGGACGTGGCGCTGCCACATCGACCTCACGGCGGCGCACCCGTCGGTGTGGGAATTCATGCGGCCGTTCGTCGAGCGCCACGACGCCGCCATCTTCACCATGGCGCAGTTCGTGCAGCCAAGCCTGCGGATGGGCAGGGTCGAGATCATCCCGCCGGCGATCGACCCGACCACGCCGAAGAACCGAGAGCTTCCGCGCGAGCAGTCCGCGGAGATCGTGCGCCACCACGGCTTCGACCCCGACGGGCCCCTCCTGGTGCAGGTCTCGCGCTTCGACCCGTGGAAGGACCCCCTCGGCGTCATCGACGCGTTCCGCCTCGTGAGGGCCGAGGTCCCTGACGTCCAGCTCGCGATGCTGGGGTCGCTCGCCCACGATGATCCCGAGGGTGTCGAGTTCCTCGAGCGCACGCTCGCGCACGCGGGCGGCGAGCCGAGCATCCGCTGCCTCACCAACCTCGACGGCATCGGCGACCGCGAGGTCAGCGCCTTCCAGACAGCCGCGACGGTCGTCGTCCAGAAGTCGCTGCGCGAGGGATTCGGGCTGGTCGTGAGCGAGGGACTGTGGAAGCGCGTGCCCGTGATCGGCGGCAACTGCGGCGGGATCCCATTGCAGGTCATCGACGGCGTGAACGGCTATCTCGTCGAGAGCGTGGCAGAGTGTGCCGACCGCGCGCTGACGCTCCTCAAGGACCCCGCGCTGCGCGACCGCATGGGAGCGGCAGGCCGCGAGCACGTGCGCAAGAACTTCCTGATCACGCGCAACCTGCGCGACTACCTAAGACTCTTCACCGCGCTGCGCGACGGCTCGCCGGCGGGTTAGCCCTTCACCGCGCCCGCGGTCATGCCGCGCACGAAGTACCGCTGGAGGGCGAAGAACACGACGAGCGGCAGCGCCGTGGAGATTGCGTTCTTCGAGTCGATGTCCGGGAACGGGAAGAACGTGAAATCGGTCGCGGGCTTGAGCCCCGGCTTCGCCTTCACGAAGAAGTCGGTGATGAACGACGCCTGGTGGTGCATGTAGCAGCCGGGCGGACTCGTGAACAGCGGGTTACCCGAGTCGCCGAAGTGTCGCCTGTCAGGGTGCAGGCCAGCCTATACAGCAGGTGGATACTTCGGATCCAATGCGACTCCGTTGGGACGCGTCGCCCTGGCTTCTCTTCCCGGTGCTGCTACTGCTCGGGCCGGCCGCCTGGCTGTGGACGGCGGCGCTGTTGCAGTTCGTCGGTGCTGGCCGTCCACTCGACGCGTTCATGGGGGTGCTGCAGCGTGCCGTTGGCCCTGACCCGAGCACCCCCGCTCGTCTGTTCGCCGTCGCGGCCTTCTTCGGGCTGCCGCTGGTCGCACTCGTCCTGGCGTTCTTCGCCTTCTTCGGTGGCGAGCTCAGCGTCGAGGAGTGGGTGATCGAGCTGAGGCTGCGACTGCCTCGACCGCCGTGGTCTCTGCTTCACGCGGTGGCGGCGCTGCTCCTCGCCGCCAGCGCGGCGCTCGCCCTCGCCGTCGCCGCGCACGCCGTAGCCGGCTGACCGCCGCCGTCCAACGAGCCGCGGCCGGCTGAGCCGCGGCACGTCGGACAGTCGCCGGCGTCGCATGCGCCGGACTCGAACATGCGGACCACGCAGCAACTCGCTCCCGTTCGACATGTCCACGCACCTCGGCCGGGCGACCCCCGCACGCCCAACGCCCCGCGGAGGACAGCGACGAACGTCTCCGTACGATCGAGCACGTGCGCATCCGTATCGGTGCCCAGGTCTCGAGCGCGGGCGGTGTGTCGCGGGGCGTGGAGCGCGCGGTCGCGATGGGTGCGGACGTCGTGCAGGTCTTCGTCGACCCGAATCGACGCTTCCCACGTGCGCCACTGCCTGCGGACGAGCTCGATCGTCTGCGCGACGCGCTCCGCGATTCCGGCCTCCCGGGCTACGTCCACGCCCCGTACCTCGCGAACGTCGCCACGGCCGATGCGCTCCTCCGAGATCGCTCCATCGACATGATCGGCCGCGCCTTGCGCGCGGCTGCGCACGCCGGGCTGCGCGGAGTGGTGGTGCATCCGGGATCGCACCTGGGCCGCGGCTTCGGCGCGGTGCGCGACCAGCTCCTGCGCGCGCTCGGCGAAGGCGCCCGGCCCGGTGGCGGCGAGGCGTTCCTGCTACTCGAGAATCAGGCCGGCGCGGGCGGCCAGGTGGGCGCCACCGTGGGCGAACTGCGTGCTTTGCTCGACGGCCTCGACGGCGCTGGAGCGCGCGCCGGGATCTGCCTCGACACCCAGCACGCCCACGCCGCCGGGTGGGATCTCTCGAAGCGCACGGGCGTCGACCGTTTCGCACGCGAGTGGCGGAGCGCCGGGCTGCTCGACCGCGTGGAGCTCGTCCACGCGAACGACTCGGGCTCCGCGAGCGGCTCGCACCGCGACCTCCACGCCAATCCCGGCGAGGGGAGCATCGGCGCGCACGGGTTCCGTGCGCTCGCGAAGCTTCCCGAGCTCTCTGGTGTCCCCTGGGTGCTCGAGGTGCCCGGGGTCGACCGGAGCGGGCCGCGCCGCGAGGAGATCGATCGGCTGCGAAAGATCCTCCGATGACCCCAGCGCGGTGACGCGCTGCGCCCCCTGGCTGCAGCCGGGCGACTCGCCTGCGCGGTACCCTTCTATCGATGGCTATATCGACCTCGCGCATCACGTCGGTGAACCCCGCGACCGAAGACGTCCTCGCCGAGTTCGAGGCGTACTCCGACGAGCTGGTCGACGAAGCCGTCGCGCAGGCCGATCGCGCGTTCCGCCAGTGGCGCGTGCGCCCGGTCGCCGAGCGCGCCGGACCGATGCGCGAGCTCGCGAAGCAGTTGCGTCGCGAGGCGGACCGCTACGCGCGGCTCATCACGCTCGAGATGGGGAAGCCGATCGCGGAGGCCAAGGCCGAGATCGAGAAGTGCGCGCAAGGGGCCGATTACTACGCCGAGAACGCGGAGCGCTTCCTCGCGGACGAGCCCGTCAAGACCAACGCGCATCGGAGCCTGGTGTCCTTCCAGCCGCTCGGAGTCGTCCTCGCCGTCATGCCGTGGAACTACCCCTTCTGGCAGGTCGTCCGGTTCGCCGCGCCGGCGCTGATGGCGGGGAACGGCGCGGTGCTCAAGCACGCCTCGAACGTCCCGCAGTGCGCGCTCGCGATCGAGGAGGCCTTCGCCGTGGCCGGGTTCCCCGCGGGGCTGTTCCGCAGCGTGCTCGTCCCCGGCGCCGCCGTCGAGCGCCTCGTGCACGACGCGCGCATCCGCGCCGTCACGCTCACGGGCAGCTCGGACACCGGCTCGCGCATCGCGTCGCTCGCGGGCGCGGCGCTGAAGAAGTCGGTGCTCGAGCTGGGCGGCTCGGACCCTTTCATCGTCCTTCCGGACGCCGACGTCGAGCTCGCCGCCAGCACCGCCGCGAAGGCGCGCAATCAGAACACCGGCCAGTCCTGCATCGCGGCGAAGCGCTTCCTGGTCGCCGAAGCGGTGGCGGACGACTTCACGGACCGCTTCGCCGACGCGGTACGCGCGCTCAAGGTGGGCGATCCGCTCGACGAGAGCACGCAGATCGGCCCGCTCGCTCGCGGCGACCTGCGCGACGCGCTCGAGCGCCAGGTGCGCGAATCGGTGCGCGTCGGCGCGCGGATCGTGGTCGGCGGCCGCCGCGTGCAGGGGCGCGGCTTCTTCTGGGAGCCGACCGTGCTCACCGAGGTCACGGAGGACATGCCCGTGATCCGCGAAGAGACCTTCGGCCCAGTCGCCGCGGTGCTGCGGGTGAAGGACGCCGACGACGCGCTACGCGTCGCGAACGACTCCGCCTACGGCCTCGGCGCGAGCGTGTGGACGCGCGACGTCACGCTGGGGCAGGCGCTGGCGAAGCGCATCGAGTCCGGCTCCGTGTTCATCAACGGCATGGTCGCGTCGGATCCGCGCCTCCCGTTCGGCGGCACCAAGCGCAGCGGGTACGGGCGCGAGCTCTCGAGCTTCGGCATCCGCGAGTTCACAAACGTCCAGACGATCTGGGTCGGCCCCGCCGCCAGCACCGGCACAGCACCACCCACCGCCACAGCCGAGTAGCCTCCGCGCGATGAACGTCGCGCAGCTCGTGGTGCGCTGCCTCGAGAACGAGGGCGCTCGCTACGTGTTCGGCATCCCCGGCGAGGAGACCCTCGCGCTCAGCGACGCGCTCGCGG
Organism: Chloroflexota bacterium; assembly: GCA_030774595.1. The sequence continues at coordinate 4,580 of JALYKU010000237.1, forward strand.
ACAGCGAGCAGATCCGCTTCATCACGGTGCGGCACGAGCAGGGGGCGGCGTTCATGGCGGACGTGTACGGCCGGCTATCGAGCCACCCCGGGGTGTGCCTCGCGACGCTCGGCCCCGGCGCGACGAATCTCCTGACGGGTGTCGCGGACGCGAACCTCGACCGCGCGCCGCTCGTCGCGGTCACGGGACAGGCGGGGCTCGAGCGCGCCCATAAGGAGTCCCACCAGTACGTCGACATCCCCGCGATGTTCGCTCCCGTCACCAAGTTCAGCGCGCGCATCACCGTGCCAGACGCGACGCCGGAGGTCATGCGCAAGGCGTTCCGCCTGGCGCGGCTCGAGAAGCCGGGCGCGACCCACGTCGAGCTGCCCGAGGACGTCGCCGACCAGGAGTGCGACCTGGCGCCGATGGAGGTCCGACGCACGCTCTACCCCGAGGCCGGTGCGCCCGCGCTGGAGCGCGCGGCGCGCGTCATCGCGGAGGCCGAGCGGCCACTCCTGCTCGTCGGCAACGGCGTCCTGC
>JALYKU010000238.1 GCA_030774595.1 Chloroflexota bacterium
GGCCTGCCCCACCAGCCCGCGCGCCTCGCGCAGCCGCGCCTGGTATTCGGCCAGGGTGAGCGTGTCCCCGGCCGCGAGGCCGCCACCCGTGTACCAGAGGCAGAGGACCAGCAGCGCGTGGCGCAGCGCTACTGGCGCGGCAGCGCCTCCGCCGCGAGCTGCAGGTCGTAGGCCTCTTTCCGCACGCGGAGGTCGTAATACAGCACCGTGAACGTCCCCCATTGGATCGGCGCCCAGAGGACGCTCACGGTGAGGTTGACCACCTGCTGCAACACGTTCCGCGCGAGGGTGTCGATGGCGAACGTCGCCAGGAGCACCGTCGAGAGGAGCACGCCGAGGATGCCCTGAAGGATGAGCAGCAGGAACAAGAGCCCGAGGACGCGCCAGCGATGGCCGGCGGAGAGGTGCCACGACCGCCTCAGCGTCGCCAGCGGTGCGGTGCCCTCGACCGTCGCGACCGCCGGAGCGATGAGCCACGATGCGACGAGGAAGAACATCGCCACGACGCCGAACAGCACCAGGATCGCGATCACCGCTGCGTTCGATATCACGACCATCGCGATGATCAGGACGATCCAGAGCAGCAGGATCGCGAGGAACGCGAGGAAGCCCGCCCCGATGAGCCGCAGCGACCCGCGGAGCCCGGCGCGGAAGGAAGCACCGAGCGTCGACTCGCGTCCGAGGTAACGGGCCGCGGCCGCATCGACGAGCGCTCCGCTCTGGACCGCGACCGCGATCAGCGTGATCAGCAGGAAGAGCAGTACGAAGACCGCGAGGCCGCCGATGGCGCCCGCGAGACGGCCGAACGCGGCGGAATCGGCGGCGCCGGGACTCAGCAGTGGAGCGATGCTCACGAAGGTCCCGGCGAAGGCGAGCGTAAGGAGACCGGCGGCGAGTCCGAGCGCCAGATATGGGACCGCGGCGAGCGCGATGAAGAGCAGCGGCCGGCGGCGGTAGATCGTGATGACACGGTCGATGACGTCGCCGACGCCGAGCGGCCGCAGGGCAGGAGCGGATCCGGCCACGGCGCAATGCTACGGGTGCGTCACCGACATCCCCTGCCGTTTCCATCGGCTCAGGTCGGTCCGCCACGTGCCACCAGGGGCTGTGCCTCCCGGCTAATGCGCCTCCGTGACGGGCGCCGCGACCACAGCACCGCCGGCGGCCTCGCCGAGTCCGAGGCGGCGATAGGCGCGCGCGAGCGGTGGCGGTGCCCACCAGTTCAGGTCGCCGAGCAGTCGCATCGTCGCAGGCACCACCAGCGCGCGCACCAGTGTCGCGTCGATCGCGACCGCGAGCGCCATCCCGAGCCCGATCGCCTTGATGATCACGACATCGGCCAGCGCGAACGCGGCGAAGACACCGACCATGATCGCCGCGGCGCCGGTGATCAGGCGGCCGCTGCGCTCGAGCCCCTGCGCGACCGAGTGGGTGTTGTCGCGCGTGCGCACGTACTCCTCCTGCATCCGGCTGAGCAAGAGGACCTCGTAGTCCATCGAAAGGCCGAACACGATGCAGAACATGATCACCGGCAGCGTCGGATCGATCGACGCGGCGGTGAAGTTGAGCTGCTCCGAGAGGTGGCCCTGCTGGAAGATGAAGACCAGCGCCCCGAACGACGCGCTGATCGACAGCAGGTTCATCAGCACCGCCTTCAGCGGCAGCACCAGCGAACCGAGGAGCAGGAACAGCACGACGTAGGTCGCGACCATGATCCATGCGACGGCGGCGGGGGTGTCGTCCAAGATGAACTTCACGACGTCGATATCGAATGCGGTCTGTCCCGTGACGAGGATCTCGCCACCGGGAGGCGCCGATAGAGCGCGGATGTCACGCACCAGGTCCCTCGCCCCATCGCTGGCGGCGGGCTGATTCGTCAGCGCGGTGAGAACGACGATGTGCTCTCCCACGCTCTGGCGAAGACCCTCGCGGAGCGCTGCGGGCAGCGAATCGCGCGGTGCACCGTACAGCTGCTGGTAGTCGGTGGCGCCAAGTGCGCTCTTCCCGAGAAGCGCGGGGTCGAGGTCGAACGCGCTCTCGATCCGCAGCACCTCCGGGAGAGCCGCGATGCGGCGCGAGAGGTCCGTGAGCGCGGCGATCCGATCAGGTGCGAGCGGGTGCCCATCGGGGAAGTACGCGACGACTTGCACCTGCGTCTGGTCCTGGTTCGGGAAGCGGGCGAGGAGGGTGTCGTACGCGACACGCGATTCGGCGTACCTGGGCAGCATGGTCACGTCGCCGTTCGCGAGACGCAGCTGCAGGAACGGCGACCCGACGAGGACGATGAACGCGAGCACCGGCACCAAGACGAGGACCGGCCGGCGCATCACCCATCTCGCGAGCGCGTGCCACAGGCCGCTACCCTGCCCCCGGCGACTCAACCCTGGAAGGGGCAGGCGGTCGATGCGAGGGCCGAGGATCGACAGGAGCGCGGGGAGGAAGGTGAGGCCGTAGAGGACGGCGAGCGCGACGACGATCGCGCCGGCCACGCCCATGGTCGCGAGGAATGTGCCTTGGTAGAACAGCATTCCCGAAAGGCCGATGGCCACGGTGAGGCCCGAGAACGTGACGGCCCGCCCGGCCGTGCGCATGGCCGTCGCGATGGCGTCCTCCACCGGGGCGCGGCGCGCGAGCTCTTCGCGGAAGCGGTTGACGACGAACAGCGAGTAGTCGATCGCGACGCCGAGGCCGATGAGCGTCACGATGTTCAGCGCGTACTGCGACACATCGGTGGCGCGGCTCAGAAGGAAGACGCCGGCCAGCCCGCCCATGACGGCCAGGACGCCGACGCCCAGCGGAAGCAGCGCCGCGACGACCGTTCCGAACACCAACACCAGCAGCAGGAGCGCGAGCGGGAGGGAGATGAGCTCCGCGCGCTTGAGGTCGTTCTCGAGGATCACATTGAAGTCCTGGGTGATCGCGAGGTTGCCGGTCACATCCACGCGCAGCACGTCCGAGCGGGCCTCGTCGCGGAGCTGCGGGTAGTACTCGCGCGCGAGGCGGTACTCCTCCTTGGTGGCGGCGATCGCGAGCGCCGCACGGCCGTCGCGCGAGATGAACGTGTCCGCGCGGGGACCGCCATCGTAGGGGGTGCGCACCGACGCGATGCGCGGGTCGGCCGCGAGCGGCGCGAGCGCGCTCGACAGGGCGGCCTTGAAGCGGGTATCGGTGGCGCGCAGGTCGTCGCTGGAGAAGACGATGAGGAGGTTCGAGCCGCCCGCCTGCGGCAGCTCCCGCTGGGTTAGCGCGAATGCGCGGCCGGACTCGGCCTTCGCGATGGGGCCTCCGCCCTCGAGCGTCCCGCCCTGGCTCAGGACGACCACCGACAGCACCAGGAACACGGCCGAGATGCCGAGCACCGGCCAGCGCCGGCGGTGGACGAACCGGCCCCACGCTTCGAACACGCCGACCTCCCCGAGCTGCTTACGCCGTAAACGTACGCTGTAAGCTACCAGAGGTGACGACCGTGTCAACGGCGCGCCGGCCGCTCAGCCGCGAGAGGATCCTCGACGCGGCAGTGCGCATCGTCGATCGCGACGGTGTCGGGGCGCTCTCGATGCGCCGTCTCGGCGCCGCCCTCGGGGTCGAGGCGATGTCGCTGTACCGCCACGTGCCGGGCAAGACCGCGCTGCTCGACGGAGTGATCGAGCGCGTGTTCGCTGAGCTCCAGCGGAACGTCGATCACCTCGACTGGCGCGACGCCTTCAGGTCCCTGGCGCACTCCTTCCTGGAATTGATGCGCCGCCACCCGCACGCGATCCCGCTCGTGACAGGTGTCGTCCTCACCAACCCCGCGGTGCTCGGTCCCGCGGGTGCGGGGATGGCCACACTGAGGCGCGCAGGCTTCGACGCGGGAACGTCGCTCCGTGTGCTCTGCACGGTCGTCTCATTCGTGATCGGCTACGCACTGTGGGAATCGGGCACGACGGAGCTTCGGGCGAAGGAACGTGCCCGCGCGGCGGCCGGGCTTCCCGGCCCGCCTCTCCCGCCAGACGTCGATCCGTACATCGCCGCGCTCGCCCCTCAGCTCGCGGCCATGGATCCCGAGGAGTCGTTCGCCTACGGCCTCGACGTCATCCTTCGCGGTCTGGATGCGATGCTGACTTGAGCGGCCGCGGCCGGGGGTCGGCCCGCACGCACCCGGACGTTCCGTTCGGCCCCCGATCCCGCCGAGGACCGCCCGCAGAGCCTTCTCAACTCTCAACGACCGGACATCCCGTCCGCTACACGGGGGCCTGGACCTTGATGTCACCCACCGGGAAGTCACGGCCGTTGTCCGTCATCAGGATCGCTCCATGAGCCCTCGCTGTACCTGCCACGAGCGCGTCCGCGGTGTGGATCGTGCGCCCTCGTTTCTCGAACGCCGCTTGGTAGTCGCCGGCTCGCCCCGCCGCCTCGCGGGTCGTCTCGAGGAAACGAAGCCGGTCGAGCAGCCCGGTGAGAGCTTTCCGTTCCTTCGGCCGGATGCCCCGGTGGATCTCGGCGATGTTGACGCAGCTCGTCCCAAGCGAGTGCCCATTGACCAGGAGACGAAGTAGCAGCCGCGTGACGCCTTCGTCGCCCCGTACGTGGGCGATGAGGACGGTGGTATCCAGCAGATAAAGGCTCAGGAGGTCGTTTCGGTACGGCGGGTCCGCCGCACCCAGCTGGCCGCCTTGCGACGATCGTGCCAGCGCTGATAGGCGGGGCCCCGAGCGATCCCGCTCGTGGCTTCGAGCGCCTCGCCGAGTGCGACACGCTCGAGCTTCTCGCGGGCGGCATCTTCGATGAAGCGGCTTCTACCCCGCTTTCCCACCACGTCGTCGACGGCCTGTAGCACGTCATCCGCGAGGATCACATGGGTACGAGCCACCGGATACCCACCTCCTTAAGTCCCACAGGTCGTCACACTGTAGCGGCCGCGCGCGGCTTCGCGAGGTGGGGCGCGTGAGCGTGAGAACGGAATATCTCTTTCCATCCAGGGACTCCTCGACGGTGGTGACGCCCTGGGGCAGCGGTCGATCGCCGCATCGCAGTCCGTGCGCCACAAGGCGATGCGTCCCTCAGGCGGGCGTCGCTCCGGCGCCGGCGTTGCTCGGCGAACCGAAGGCAGTGCGATGTACGGTCGGGGCGGGAGGACTCGAACCTCCGACTTCATCCTCCCAAAGGATGCGCGCTACCAGGCTGCGCCACGCCCCGAGGCGTCCCGCGATGCCTCGCATAGCTGCGAATCGCGTGGCAACTCGCGCACACCAACTCGCGCTTAGCGATCTCTTCCAGAAGAAGTGTACGGTCGAGCCTCGACGAACCGAGTTCCAGTCTCGCCACCCCGAGAGAACAGCCATCCCGCGACCACAGGCGGTCGCCGTGAGCGATCCCTCAGCTGCGCGACTGTCTTAGGTCGTGGCGGCCGTCACCGAGAGCACCGGCGGCAGGTACGCGGCGACCTGCGTCCAGCTCGTCCCCTCGTCCGCGCTCGCCCACACGCCGCCGTCCTTCGAGCCGAAGTAGACGCCGGCCGGGTCGAGCCGGTCGGTCGTCAGGCCTTCGCGAAGGACCTCGAGCTGCGCGCCGCGAGGAAGCCCGCGTGCCAGCCGCTTCCAGCTCTGCCCACGATCTCTCGTTCGGTAGACCGCGATACCGGGCTCAGGAGCGAGGCGTGGCCTCGGGTCGAGCGGGACGACGTACGCCGTCGCCGCGTCGTGCGGATGGATCGCCGCCGCGAAGCCGAACTCCGACGGGAGGCCCGCGGTGACGTCCTGCCATCGCGAGTCGCCGTCCTCGCGCCAGTACGCGTTGTCGTGCACCTTCTGGAAGCGCACGCCCGCGGCCACCGGGTGCGCGACGAGATGATGGATGCAGTGCCCAACGTCGGCCTCGGGGTCGGCGAGATACTGCGACCGGATCCCCTGGTTCGCGGGATCCCAGGTGTCGCCCCCGTCGCGCGATTCGAACACGCCGGCGGCGCTGATACCGATAGCCATCCACATGGGATCGCGCGCATCTATGGCGATCGAGTGCAGGCCGAGCCCGCCGTTGCCGGGACTCCACCGTGATCGCGTCTCGTGCTCGTTCATTCCCGGCACGGGCTGCCACGTCATGCCACGGTCGTCGCTGCGGAACAAAGCAGCGGGCTCGACGCCCGCCCAGACCACCTCTGGCTGCGTCGCGTGGCCCGGCTCGATGTGCCACGTCCGCTTGAAGGCGAGGTCGGAACGCTCTGGGAACTTCGGATTGCTCGCGGTCGTCCACGTGCGTCCGACATCGCGGCTCACCTCGATGCGTGGACCACCCCACGTCTGATTCGACGCGACGTACACCGAGCTCCCATCCCGCGGGTCGAACGCCGCGTGGTAGATCGGCTCTCCGACGAAGTGCGGCCCTTCGCGCCGCCAGCGCGTGCGCGAAGCACCGGAGCGGAAAACGTACAGCCCCTTCGACGTGCCGATGAACAGAGTGACGCCCTTCATCGCTGATCCTCCCCGCCCGACAACGCGGGCATCACGTGTACGAGATCGCCGTCTCGCAGCGGCGTGCGTTCGCCTTCGAGCCAGCGCATCTCGTCGCTGTTCGCGAAGACGTTGACGTGCTCGCGAAGCTGCCCGCGCTCGTCTCGCAGCCGCTCGCCGAGCGCCGGTATGGCGGTCACCAGCGCCGCCAGCGCCTCTCCGACTGACGCCGCATCGACGTCGAGGCGCTTGGTGCCGCCCGCGAACTCCCGGAACGGCCCGTGTAGCTGGACCGTGACGTGAGGCACGTCCGTCATTCTCTTCCGTTACGACGAACGGGCGCCATCCCGATCGACACGGACTGGCATCGCGGGCAGTAGTACGTCGAGCGGCCATCCGTGCCCTGCCTCCTCGTGGCCAGCGGACCGCCGCAGGTGCGGCACGGACGCCCGCTGCGGCGGTACACCCAGAGTCCGTCGTGCATTCCGGCTCCAGGTACGGTGCGGCGCGCACCGCCGCCGCTGTTGCGCACGAGAAGCCGGTGCGCTTCGTCGATGACACCGTCGAGCGTCTCGTCGGACAGCTTCGCGATGCGCGCGAAGGGCGAGACGCGCCGCGCGAAGAGCACCTCCGACTTGTACACGTTGCCGAGCCCGGCCATCGCCCGCTGGTCGAGCAGCGCCACGCCGATCTCGGCGTCGTTCAGGTTTCGCAGTCGGCGCCGGGCCTCGGCCGCGTCGAAGTCCGGCGTGATCGCGTCCGGCCCGAGCGAGCGGAGCGAGGGCGATCGCGCCGCCCGCCCCGGAGGACCGCCGCGGTGCGGAAGATGGTGTCGCCCTCAGGCACGACGCTTCAGGAAGCCGCGTGCGGTGGGTACGAAGCCAGCGGCGGCGAGGGCCTCGGCCATCGGCGAGGAC
>JALYKU010000239.1 GCA_030774595.1 Chloroflexota bacterium
GCCCACAGCCGGGCGACCTCGACGCCGATCGGACTGCCGACCTCGGAGAGCACCGACTTCACCGCGGCCGCCACCGCCGCCTCCCAGCCGCGCGGCGAGGAGCCGGTCGCCTCCAAGAGGCGAACGACGCCGGATCGCGACCGCGGGCTACGTCCCGGACGTGGCGGCACCCGGATCCTCGCTGCGGCGGCCGCGCCCTCGCCTGCGCTCGCCGCCGTCTGGGGAGTCGCTCGTCTCGATCGACGGCATTCCGGCGATCCCAAGGACGTCGTTCGCGATGGACTCGAAGCGCCGGCGGACCATGTTGCGCGTGTCCCGGCCCGCGCGCGGCGCGATCAGGACGCCCGTCGCGAGGCCGATGACGAAGAAGCGGAGTGCGGTGTTGATGTGTCCGAACACGATGTGACCTCCAATGAGAAGACGTAAGGCTTGACGATCGTGGGCGATCAGCGGCCCTTGGGAGGGTACCCCTCGAGGCCGTACTCCTTGATCTTGGCGTACAGGAGCCGCCGGTAGATCCCCAGCATTTCCGCTGCCTTGGAGCGGTTGCCGCCCGCGTCCCGCAGCGCCTTCATGATGAGGTCCTTTTCGAACTGCGCGACCGACTTCTTGAAGAAGGATCGGTCGCCGCCTACATCCTCGCCTTCGTCCTCGTGGTCGGCGCCCTCGTGGTCCCCGAACGGCAGCTCGCGGCTCGTGATGATCTGGCCCCGCGAGAGCACGACGGCGCGCTCCACGACGTTCTCAAGCTCGCGCACGTTGCCGGGCCAGTCGTACTCCATGAGGCGGCGAAGCGCCTCTTCGCTGATCGCGGCGGGCTGCGCGGTCGCGCTGTACCGGTGCTTCGCGAGGAAGTGCTCCACCAGCGCAGGGATGTCCCCCTTGCGCTGGCGCAGGGGCGGCATGTGGATGTTGATGACGTTGAGCCGGTAATAGAGGTCGTCGCGGAATTTGTGCTGCTCGACGAGCTTACCGAGCTCCTTGTTCGTCGCGCACACGATGCGGATGTCGACCTTGATGGCGAGGGACGAGCCGATCCGCTCGATCTTGCGCTCCTGCAGCACGCGCAGCAGTTTGGTCTGCGTGGCCACGCTCATCTCGGCGATCTCGTCCAGGAAGATCGTCCCCTTGTCGGCCAGCTCGAACCGCCCGCGGCGCTGCGTCATCGCGCCGGTGAACGATCCCTTCTCGTGGCCGAACAGCTCGGCCTCGAGGAGCGTTTCCGGCAGCGCGGCGCAGGACACCTTCACCATCGGGCCGGAACGCCGGTTCGAGTTGTAGTGGAGCGCCTCGGCGACGAGCTCCTTCCCGGTCCCGCTCTCCCCGGTGATGAGCACGGTCGCCTCCGCTTTGGCGACCTTGCCGATGGTCTTGTAGACCTCCTGCATCGCGGGCGAGTTGCCGACGATCCGCTCGGTCTGCACGAGCGAGCTGATCTCGTCGCGGAGCACCTCGACCTCCGCGGTCAGGTCCTGGTACTGGAGGACGCGGCGCACGGTGTGCGAGATCTTGTCGAGCTCGAACGGCTTGGTGATGTAGTCGAAGGCCCCGAGCTCCATCGCGCGGATCGCGGCGTTGGAGCTGCCGAAGGCGGTCATGATCAGCACCGCGGTCTTGGGCGAGCTGGCCTTGAGGCGCGACAGGGCCTCGATCCCGTCGAGCTCGGGCATGCGCACGTCCATGATCACGAGTTCCGGGCTCGATGCCTTCACCTTCTCGACGACCTCGGCGCCGGTGGACGCTTCCAGTACGCTGAAACCCTCGTCCGACAGCAGCTGCCGGAGCAGCGACCGGATCGATGAATCGTCGTCGGCGACGATGATCGTCTTCTGCGCCACGTTTGTACGGTTCCTTCCCACACTTTGGAGATCTGCTCGGATCGGCTTGCGCTCCCCGCCCTTGGTGGCAAGTGTGTGTGTCACGAAGCGTACATGTCAAGCCGGGCTCTGGACGGCCGTAAGGCGAGCGGCCAACGGACTTGCCCGTACGCAAGTGCGGTGGCTAGAGCCGTTCGTAACGGGCGACATCGAGCACGAACACCGTCGCCCCGCCGAAGGTGACCTCCACCGGGTACGGCATGTAGAACTCCCCGGGCTCCATGATCGGCGGCATCGGGTTGATGTACTGGCTGCGCGAATGGCAGGTCTCGCGGATGATGTCCAGGACCTCGTCGACCTGCGGCTCCTCGACGCCGACGAGCACCGTCGCGTGGTTCTGCTTGAGGAACCCGCCGGTGGAGTGCAGGCGCGTGACGCGGTACTCCTTGTCGGTCAGCGAGTCCACGAGCGTCCCGGCATCCTCCGAGTGGACGATCGCGAACACCAGCTTCATGTCGCGCGGGGAGTGTACGCGCGGCGCCGCGCGAGGACGCGCTCGACCTCCCCGCGGATCTCGGCCGCGATCTCCGCCGCCGCCCGGTCGCCATCGAGGACGACGAACCGCTGGGGCTCGGCGTTCGCGAGCCGCAGGTAGCCGTCGCGGAGCCGCTGGTGGAAGTCGATGTCGCCCGATTCGAAGCGGTCCCACTGCCGCCCGGCGGCGCGATCGTCGGAGCGGCGCAGCGCCACCTCCACCGGGACGTCGAGCAGGAAGGTGCGATCGGGGCGCACGCCGCCGACGGCGAAGCGTGTCACGGCGGCGATGCCGTCGAGATCCGCCTGATGGCCGTAGCCCTGGTACACGGTCGTCGAGTCGTAGAACCTGTCGCTGATGACCACGGCGCCGCGAGCGAGCGCGGGATCGATGACCTCGCGCACGAGCTGCGCGCGCGCCGCGCTGAAGAGAAGCACCTGCGTCTCGGCATACGGACGCAGCTCGGCGGCGTGCAGCACGATCTCGCGCACGCGCTCACCGGTCGCGGTCCCGCCGGGCTCGCGCGTCAGCACGACCTCGTGGCCGGCGCCCCGGAGCGACGCCTCGAGAGCGCGTGCCTGCAGCGATTTTCCGGAGGCCTCTCCGCCTTCGAGGGACACGAACAGCCCGCGGCTCAAGAGCGCGAGACGTGCACGCGCCGGTACGGCTCCTGCCCGAAGCTCCGCGAGGCGAGGCTCGCGTCCTCCGCGAGCTCGTGCTGCCTGCGGCGCACGTACGCGTTCTGGGGCGAGAGCTCGACCTGATCGCTCTGTCCGCCGGCGACCGCGTCGATGGCCTCGCGCGCCTCGTCGAGCGCGTGGTCCTCGGGTGGGCGGCGGAGCTCGAACACGCTCGAGAGCGCCGTCGCGATCTGCGACGACGAGTTGCTGCGCGCGACGTAGATCGGGATCCCCGCGGACTCGGCGTTGCGCAGCCGGGGAGTCTTGCGGCGGTAGTAATTCTTCAGCGTGAGGACGACGTCGGCCTGCTCCGGCTCGCGAACGATGGCCACGGGAAGGCCCAGCCCGCGCGACGCCTCCTCCACACGGCTCCACGAGAGCCCGAACGGATAGACGCGCATCAACTCGCGATCCGATGGCGCCGCCGCCAGGCGCGAGCTCACGCGGCGCTCCACCCCCTCGAGCGGCTGCCGCGCCGGCCCGGCCGCGCTGACCTCGACCTGGCCCGACGGCACGCGCTCGCGGATCTGCGGCGACACGGGCATGCCGAGGAGCACGGCGTCGACCGTCTGCGCGACGTCGTGGTAGATCGCGACGCGCTGGTACGCCTGGATCTCGACGAGCACATGGAACGTGGGCGGCGCCTTGCGTTCGAGCACGGACTTCTGCGTCCCCCGCCGCCGCGCCTCCTCGTCCGAGAGCGTGACCGTCTGGATCCCGCCGACGAGGTCGGAGAGCGTCGGGTTGAGCATGAGGTTCTCGAGCGTGTTGCCGTGCGCCGTCGCGACGAGCTGCACGCCACGCTCCGCGATGGTGCGCGCGGCCGCGGCCTCCTGCTCCGTCCCGATCTCGTCGATCACCACCACCTCGGGCATGTGGTTCTCGACGGCTTCGATCATCACCGCGTGCTGCAGCGACGGCGTCGCGACCTGCATGCGCCGCGCGCGGCCGATGCCAGGATGCGGGATGTCCCCGTCGCCGGCGATCTCGTTCGAGGTGTCGACGATGACCACGCGCTTGCCGAGATCGTCCGCGAGCACGCGCGCGACCTCACGGAGGAGCGTGGTCTTTCCCACGCCGGGACGTCCGAGGAGCAGGATGCTCTTCCCCGCCTCGACGACGTCGCGGATGATCTCCATCGTTCCGTAGACGGCGCGGCCGACGCGCAGCGTCGCGCCGACGACCTTGCCGGCGCGGTTCCGCAGGGCGCTGATGCGGTGCAGCGTCCGCTCGATGCCCGCGCGGTTGTCGCCGCCGAACTGTCCGATGTGGGCGATGACATACGCGAGGTCCTCCGCGGTCACCTCGCGGCGCGCGAGCAGCTCCTCGCGCCCCGCGAAACGCGCTTCGGGCTGGCGGCCGAGGTCCATCACGATCTCGAGCAGCCCGTCGAGCCCGTCGAGCGCGCGCACGCGCTGGACGATGTCGGGGGGAAGAGCGCCGAGCAGGGCGTCGAGGTCGTCTGTCTGATCGTATGTCCGGTCCACGGTCATCTCACCACCGCCGGCGCGAGTAAGGGTTCCTCGATCCGGACGGCGAGCTCCTTGACGAAGAGCATAGCCGTCGCCGCCTCCTGGAAACCCTCGGCGAGCAGCGCCCGCGCGACGTGCTCCTCATACGATCGCACGGGCGCGGCCACCGGACGGTTCGGCGGGAGATCGTGCGTCGTCGCGCGGATCAGCTCGCGGGCGAGATCCACCTCAGCGGCTTCCGTCCGCACCTTGCACACGTGAGGGTGGTGATCGCTCCCGCGGAAGCTCACCGCGAATGCCCGCGCCCGCAGCTCGTCGCCGTCGATCATCGTCATGTGCCGGCGCATCGCGAGGGGGTTCCCGCCCGCGATGTGCGGCGGGTCGAACGCGCCGGCGCGGCGGCGGACGTCGAAGTCCTCCATGGTCAGCTGCTCCGCGCGCTGCACCGCATCCGGCGTCGTGGCCGCGTAGAAGCGGAAGAGATCGTGCGCGTCGCTCCCGACGGCGGGCCGCGCCGACGACGGCGCAGTCCCGGCCGCGACACCCAGGCGCGCGCCGACGTACCAGGTCTCGCGGGTGTACGAGTAGAAACCCGCCTGGAAGAACGTCTCGCGCGTGCGCGACGCTCCGGACTCGCCGTCCGGAACGGTGGCGTACAGGCGTTGCATGCCGCGGCGCGCTGCGGCCGCGGCGAGGGACGAGAGCAGCCGAAAGGCGCCATCGGGACCGCCTGGCTCGTCGTGCGCGGCGAGGACGAGCACGAACCATTCGGCGCGCCGGCCCTCGTAGACCAGAGCGGCGCTCCGGACGCGGTCGGCCTGCTCCTCCACGTACACGCGCAGCCGCCGCCGCAGTCCGAGCAGCCCGGGAACGAGATGCAGCGGACCCGCGATGGCTCCCGCGGCGAGCGGCGTCGGCAGGGTCGAGCCGATGATCGCGTCGCGCGAGCGCAGCGCCTCGTCGAGGAAGCCGCCGACGCGGCGGATGTCGATCGGGGTGGCCGCGCGGACGCCGGACACTTAGCGACCGAGCTTCAGGAAGAATTCGTGGAAGCGGCGGTCGCCCGTCAGCTCCGGATGGAACGATGTCGCGAGCAGCCGTCCCTGCAGGGCCGCGACGATCGTGCCGTCATCCAGACGCGAGAGGACGTCCACGCCGGCCGCGACGGAGGCGATCCGCGGCGCCCGGATGAAGACCGCGTGGAACGGGACCGCGCCGAGCCGGGGGACCGCGAGGTCGGCCTCGAACGAATCGACCTGCCGGCCGAAGGCGTTGCGCTCGACGGTCATGTCCATGAGGCCGGCGAGCGAGTGCGGATGCCCCGGTACGTCCTTCGCCAGGAAGATCGCGCCGGCGCATGTCCCCCACACGGACATCCCGGCCGCGACGCGCTCGCGAAGCTTCGGGATGAACCCGTAATGCTCCGCGAGCATTCCGATGGTGGTGCTCTCACCGCCCGGGATCACGAGGGCATCGACGCCGTCGAGCTGCTCCGGCCTCCTGACGTCGACGGCGTCCACGCCGATCTCGCGGAACGTCTCGACGTGCTCTCGGAAGTCGCCCTGGAGGCCGAGGACACCCGCGCGGACCGTCAGCGCAGGAGCGTCACCAACCGCGGACGGCAAGTCGTTCGCCTGCCGGGATGGCCTCGAGGGTCAGGCCGCGCATCGCCTCGCCGAGTCCCCGCGACACCTGCGCGATCAGCGTCGCGTCGGTGTAATGCGTGGTCGCCTCGACGATGGCCTTGGCGCGGCGCGCCGGGTCCTCGGACTTGAAGATGCCGGAGCCGACGAAGTTCCCGTCAGCGCCGAGCTGCATCATCAATGCGGCATCCGCCGGGGTGGCGATCCCTCCAGCGGAGAAGTTCACCACCGGCAGGCGGCCGTTCCGGGCGATGTCCTTCACCAGCTCGACCGGGGCGCCGAGCGTCTTCGCCTCGGAGTAGAGCTCGTCCTCGCTCATCGACGAGAGCTTGCGGATCTCGGACTGCATGGCGCGCATGTGGCGGACGGCCTCGACGATGTTGCCGGTGCCGGCCTCGCCCTTCGTGCGGATCATCGCCGCGCCCTCGCTCAGCCGCCGGAGCGCCTCGCCGAGGTCGCGCGCGCCGCACACGAAGGGCACCGTGAACCCGTGCTTGTCCACGTGATGCGCCTCGTCAGCCGGCGTGAGCACCTCGCTCTCGTCGATGTAATCCACGCCGAGAGCCTGGAGGACCTGCGCCTCGACGAAGTGGCCGATCCGGCACTTCGCCATCACCGGGATGCTGACGGCCTCGATGATCGCGAGGATCACCTCGGGATCGCTCATGCGGGCGACGCCGCCCGCGGCGCGGATGTCCGACGGCACCCGCTCGAGGGCCATGACGGCGACGGCGCCGGCCTCTTCTGCGATCTTCGCCTGGTCCGCCGTGACGACGTCCATGATGACCCCGCCCTTGAGCATCTGGGCCAGGCCGGACTTGAGCGTCAGCGTCCCTGTGGCGGCCATTTGAGGGCAATCGTACCGCGTTTGCCTCAGGGCCCTTTGGGCCATGATCGCGCGACCTTTGACAAGTCGCGTACGGGGAATCGTGACCGCGGGGGCGTGAGCATGACGGCACGGCCTGCCCGCCGCGGGAGCGCTCCGCACTTTCGGTCTTTCGGCCCGGGGTCTGAGGGGCCGGAGGCCCCTCATTACAATCGCGAGATGGGCGTTGTAGACGCGAATGTGCTCGTGCTGAACCTCGATTACCAGCCGCTCAACGTGTGCAACGTCCGGCGGGCCGTCGTGCTCCTCTCGAAGCAGAAGGCCGTCGTGCTCGAGCAGAACGGGCACATCGTCACGAGCGAGAGAGCCTCCTTTCCCTCGCCATCCGTCATCCGGCTGGCCTACCACATCAAGCGGCCGCGGCCGGTGGTGAAGATGTCGCGCAAGGAGGTCCTGCTGCGTGACGACCACACCTGCCAGTACTGCGGCAAACGGGGACACGATCTCACGCTCGACCACGTCATCCCCCGCCACCGAGGCGGCCAGCACACCTGGGAGAACGTCGTCGCGGCGTGCAGATCGTGCAACCACAGGAAGGGCGGGCGAACCACGGCGGAGGCCCACATGACCCCTCTCCGGGTGCCATTCCGGCCGCCCTCCATCCCGAGCTACCTCTTCTCCTCCTACATCCGCGCCGGGGAGCGCACGTGGTTCAAGTTCCTCGGCGTCGACGACTCCGCCGCCGCTTCCTGACGCGGGGCTGGCATCCCGCGTGCGCTGGTCCCGCGGTGCATGAAGATCCTCTTCGTGAAGCGCGGCTACGCGCCCGTGGGAGGGTCGGAGAGCCTCACGTACCAGTTCGCGACCCGGCTCGCCGCGCGCGGCCACGACGTGCGCGTGGTGTGCGCCTGGCCGTCCGACGCCGAGCGCGCGCGGCACCGTGTCGAGCGGTTCAGCCCGCTGGTGCTCGACGACCACCGCGTCTTCGTCGAGCGGGGCGTGGAGGTCGTGCAGGTGCGCCCGCGCGGCGGCCTGCTCGGCCTGGCGGCCGATGCCACGACGCTCGTCGACCTCATGCGCGGCGACATCCTCGAGCGGTACGCGGAGGACCGCGACCTCGTGCACAACGTCGGACGCGAATACCTCGACAGCTCGGTCGACGTCGCGGAGGAGCTCGATATCCCGCTGGTGCTCACGCCGCTCGCCCACCCCGGCCAGTTCCACGGCGGCGACAGCCCCGCTGACCTGGCGCAGTACCGCCGTGCGGCGGCCATCACGACCATGACCGAGTGGGAGCGCGGCTGGTATGCCGACCACGGCGTCGAGCGCTCGCGTATCGTGGTCACCGGCTTGGGCCCGAACGCCCTGCGCTCTCGCGAAGGAGCGTCATTCCGCGCCGCGCTGCGCATCCCGGCGGACGCTCCACTCGTCCTCTACATCGGACGAAAGGAGCGGTACAAGGGCTACATCCAGCTCCTGGATGCCGCCGAGCTCGTGTGGCGTGAGCACCCCGAGGCGCGCTTCGTGTTCATCGGCATCCAGGGCTTCTACTCGAGCTTCTTCGACGACTTCGCCCGCTACGCCGACGAGCGGATCATCGACATCGAGAACGCGCCGGGTGCGACGAAGTCAGCGGCGCTGGACGCATGTGAGGTGTTCGCCATGCCCTCGCTCCACGAGACGTTCGGCCTCGGCTACATCGAGGCGTGGCTGCACGAGCGGCCGGTGATCGGCGGTGACATCCCGCCGTTGCGCGAGGTGATCAGCGACGGCGTGGATGGCCTGCTCGTCCGCCAGCGTCCGGTCGAGGTCGCGGGCGCGCTGCTACGGCTGCTCCGGGACCCCGCGCTGCGCGCGTCGATGGGGCGGGCCGGCCGGGCGAAGGTGCACGAGCGCTGGGATTGGGAGCGCGTGATCGACCGCGTCGAGAGCGCGCACGCGGTGGCAGCGGCCCGCACCGACGCGGTCGAGGACCTCGCCCCGGCGTAGCACAGGTAATGGACGGCCCTTCGGTTCCCGGAGACGCCCGAGCCGAGCGCCCAGTGTTCCACACACTCCAGCCGTCATGCACGCCGTCCGCGCGCGGCCTGGAGGCATGATTCCGGGCGTGAGAGTCATCAGCAGTTTCGCGACTAGAGCCCCGAAGGAGCTCTAGTGCGCGTCGCCATCGTGAAGAAGCTGCTGTCTCGCGTCGGAGGGTCTGAGGCGCAGGCGCGCGCGCTCGGCGGAGCGCTCGTCGCCCGCGGGCACGCGGTGACGCTGGTCGGCCTTCGCCCCGCAATCCGGCGCAGCCGCATGCCCGACGAGGTCTACGCCGCGCCGCCCGGTGAGGCCGTTCTGCACGAGGGCGGGGTCACCTACCGCTTCCTGCCGGTCCGGCTCGGCGGCGCGGGCGCGCTCGCGGACGGCCTGCTACCGACGTCTCTGGTGAGCGGCGCGGCGCTCGACTCCGCGATGGCGGGCGCCGAGGTCGTGCACTGCATCGCGCGCGAGTGGGCCTCCGCCGCCGAGCGCGCCGCGTCGCGCGCGGGCGCGGCATTCGTGGAGACGCCGCTGGTGCACCCCGGGCAGCTCTTCGCCGGCACCGGCGCTCGTGACGTCGCCCGCTACCGGCGCGACCACGCCACGATCGCGCTGACGGAGTGGGAGGCGCGCTGGTATCGCGAGCGCGGCGCCCCGAACGTCCACGTCACGGGTGTGGGCCCGATCATCGCGCCGGTCCCCGCGCGCGAGCCGGCGATCCCCGCCATGGTGCTCTTCGTCGGCCGCAAGGAGCGCTACAAGGGATACGACTCGCTGCGCGCCGCCGCCCCGCTGGTGTGGCAGCGCTTCCCTGCGACGCGCTTCGTCGCGATCGGCCAGCCATCCGCCTGGGCACGGTTCCGCCCACGCCACCCCGACGCGCGGTGGGAGGACCGCGGCGTCGTGAGCGAGGAGGAGAAGGCGGACGCATACGCGCGCTGCACGGTGTTCGCGATGCCATCGAGCCACGAGACGTTCGGGCACACCTACCTGGAGGCGTGGTGCGCGGGCCGGCCGGTCGTGGCGGGCGACATCCCGCCGCTGCGCGAGGTCGTCCGCGAGGGGATCGACGGCGTGCACGCGGCGAACGAGCCGCGCGCCGTCGCCCGCGCGATCCTCGGGCTCCTGGCCGATAC
>JALYKU010000240.1 GCA_030774595.1 Chloroflexota bacterium
AAGCTTCTCGAGCTCGGCCCGGAACTCCGCAGGCGTCTGGTCGAACGCGCCGACGCGATCCGGCCGGATCTCGTGGTGCATGATCACCGGGATGACGCCGAGCTCGTTCGGCTTCCGCCCCTCCACCGCCGTCACCCCGGGGGCCGCCGGCTTCTTCGTCGACTGAGCAGGCGATGTTTGCGGCCCAGCAGGCGCGGACTTCGGCTTCGCGAGCCCGCGCGCGACCCGGGCGTTGGGCCGGAGCGCCTCCGATGTGTAGGTGACAAGAGGATCCCAGAGCAGGAACTCGTCAATCCCCACGCTCCGCGCCGCGTCGATCTGCGCGCGAACCTCCGCTGGCCCGTACGCGACGCCGAGCGTGAAGTCCTGCAGCCACGGGACGATGCGCGCACCGCTGTTGCGCGCATCGCGGTTGAAATCGCGCAATGAGCGGGCGACGATCGCGTACGGTTGCGCGTTCGGGTTCGCGACGTTGTACTCGCCCGCGCCCCAGTGCGACGGGTAGACCATCGGCGAGATGTAGTCAGCCTGACGCGCCATGTGCGGGATGTCCTGCGCGACCTCATCCGGCCGCGTCGCCGCGACCCCGAAAACCGAGACGCCGAAATACGTCCCGTACGGGCGCAGCGCGAGGCGCGTCTCGCGGAGAAAGTCGACGATCGCCCGTGACGGGCTCCCACGCAGCCCGGGGAAGCGCATCGACTGCAGCGGGCCGTCCGGCCGGCGGACGTAGTCGTAGAGGACATCGTCGATCCCGACACGCGCGGCGGCAACCGCGACGTCGATGTTGTAGCGGCGCACGGCCGGATTCGCGAAGTTGGTGAAGCCGCCGTAGCCCGCGTACGGGCCGCCGCTCGGCGTCTGGACGACCTGGTCGCGCCGCTCGCCCTTCCACGCGGCCTTCGCGAGCGCCGGATCGCGGAAGCAGACGAGCCTGCCGATCACACGGATCCCGCGCGCGTGCATCCGGTGGACCAGCCGCTCGAGGTCATACACGGGCTGCGCCGCGCCGATCCGGCGCGCGAGCGGGATCGGCGGATCGAAGCCGACGAGTCCGCCCTCGTCCTTGAGGTCGATCTCGATCGCGTTTATCCGGTGCTCGGCGATCAGTTTCAGCACACCTCTCCGCAGTGTTTGGTCCGCCCAGCCGTACGCTGTGACGTGAACGCCCCGCACATGGACGGTCGGACGCCGGGGCACGATCGAAACCGGAAGCCGCCGCGTCAAGCGGTTTCCTGCGGCGTCGACGACGGCGAAGGTCACCTTTGCCGGCAGCGGCGGCGCGAGCGACGCGGCCACGCGGCCGTCGTGGTCCACACGCGCCGGGTGGCCGTCGACGGTCACGCGCGCGCTCGCCTCGGTCCGCGCCGCGATCTCGAGCGGCCGCCACCGATGCGTCTGCAGCGGCTTCTCGAGGCGAAGCCGCGGCGGCGTCAGGTCGACCGTGAACGAGACACGCTGGTGGGCGCTGGTACCAAGGAAGCCACCGCCCTGCGTGATCTGGAGCGTGTGCCCGCCGTCGGCCAAGCGCCCGGGCCGGAGCACGAGCCGCGCGCCCTGGATTTCCACGCGTGCGGTGACGTCGCGGCCGTCGAGCGTCCAGCGCTGCTTCGAAAGCACGCTGTGCCCGGCACGGACAGCGAACGTCAGTTTCGCGGCGCCGGCGAGACCGATCGCAGCACCGGAGCGCGGACCCTCGAGGGAGAGCGACGGAGCGAACGCCGCCGTCGCGGCCCTGATCGCGCCGCCGACCGCCGCACCACCCAACGCCACCATGGCCACAGCGATGCTCGCACGGCGAAGCTGCACGCGCGGCCGCCTCCTCGGTGCGCGCTCTCGCTTCGACGCGAGACGCTCGAGTTCGCTCGTCAGCCCGAGCACCGCCCGCGCGCGTGAGCGAACGGAGGCGCTGCCGACGCTTCCTGCCGCCTTCGCCCACCGCGTCGCCTGCTCGACATCGGCGCCGTCCGGGTCCCTACCCCCGAGACGCGCACGAACGACG
>JALYKU010000241.1 GCA_030774595.1 Chloroflexota bacterium
GCTCCGCGACCCCCGGCGCCGCGCCCAGCAGGAAGACGTGCGTGCCGAGCGGGACGAGCCGCTCCAGCAGTGCATCGACGAGCAGTCTCCCGGGCACGCGTCCGGGCAGCGGGTCGCCGAGGAGGCGCGACGCGACGACGACCCCCGTCCCGTCCGCGACGACGAGGTCCGCGGACCGCGCGATCGCCGCGACGTCGGGCTCGTGACGCGCGAGCATGACGAATTCTGGGTTCGCGGTCACGACGAAGGAGCGTTGTCCGGCAACAAGGCGCGCGACGATCAGATCGACGGCGTCGGCGACACGCACACGATCGAAGCCGACACCGAGGATGTCGACGCGCGGCCGCATCGATCAGTGGACCGGGACGAGGCTCTTCTTGAAGAACTCGAAATGTTCGAGCGCGAGGCCCGTGCCCTTGGCGACGCAGTACAGCGGGTTCTCCGCCGAGTAGCAGGCCACGCCGGTCACCTGGGTCAGGAGCCGGTCCATGTTGCGCAGCAGCGCGCCTCCGCCCGACAGGACCATCCCCTTGTCGATGACGTCTGAGCCAAGCTCCGGCGGCGTCTCCTCGAGGACGCCCTTCACCGCCCCGGCGATCTGCCCGAGCACCGGCTCCATCGCGTCGCTCACCTCGTTGCTGCGGATCGTGATCGTGCGCGGGAGTCCCGCGATGAGGTCGCGGCCCCGCACCTCCATCGTGAGCTCGGGATCCAGAGGAAGCGCCGAGCCGACCTGGATCTTGATGTCCTCCGCCGTGCGTTCGCCGATCATGAGGTTGTAGCGCTTCCGCACGAAGCTCGCGATCGCCTCGTCGAGCTTGTTGCCCGCGGCGCGGAGGCTGCGCGAGACGACGACCCCGCCGAGCGAGATGACCGCGATCTCCGCGGTACCGCCGCCGATGTCGATGATGAGATTCCCACTTGGCCCCGAGATCGCCAGGTTGGCGCCGATCGCGGCCGCCAGCGGCTCTTCGATGAGGTACGCCTGTCGTGCGCCCGCCCTCAGCGCGGCGTCCTTCACCGCGCGCCGCTCGACGCTGGTGACGCCGGAAGGCACGCAGATCATCAGCTCGGGATGGAACAGCCTGATCCGGCCGCTCACCCTGTCGATGAAGTGCCGGAGCATGTGCTCCGTGATCACGTAGTCCGCGATGACGCCGTCGCGCATGGGCCGCAGGGCCGTGATGCTGCCGGGCGTGCGCCCGATCATGAGCCGCGCCTCCTCGCCGACCGCGACGATGCGCGGGCGCGCGGACGGCTCGTCGCGCACGAGCGCGACGACGGAGGGCTCGCTCAGGACGATGCCCTTCCCGCGGACGTACACGATGACGTTCGCGGTGCCGAGGTCGATGCCGATCTGGCGCGCGAACACGAGCGAGCGTTCTCTCCTCTCTTCACCGAGGAAGCGATCACGAAAGAACGCAGTGTAGTGGCGGGGACGCGCCTAGGCTGACCGTGCCTCCGCGGCGCGCGGCGCCTCTCGCCCAATGATGCGGGTCCGCGACAGGATCTGGGCCAGGAAGTAATACGCCACGTACGCGACGACCTCGCTGAGCGATGCATTGTCGGAGTAGCCGAGGAGGGCTCGGAGAACACTGCCCACACCCTCCCTGTCGGGAAGCACGTCGCCGAGATCCCACACGCCCGGACCGCCCGGCAGCACCCCCGCCTCGACGAACTCGTGCACGCCGTGCATGACGAGGCCGGCGGCGAACACTATCAGGAGGGCGCCTGTGAGCCGAAAGAAGGTGTTCAGGTTTATGCGACGCCCGTACACGTAGATCAGAACACCGATGGCGATGGCGCCGGCGAAACCGACGAGGGTACCCAGCAGTTTCCCCTCGCCCGGAGCGGCGAACAGGAGGAGCGCGGTCTCGACGCCCTCGCGGAGGACGGTGAAGAATGCGAGCGCGAACAGGCCGAGGCTCGCTCCCCGACGCCCCAGCGCGTCGCGCACGCCGCTCTGCAGCTCCGCCTTCATGTACCGCGCCCGCTGCAGCATCCAAAAGATCATCCAGGTGAGGAAGGCCGCGGCCAGGAGCAGCGCGCTGCCCTCGAAGATCTGCTCCGTCGCACCTTTGAACTCCGCATCGAGCGCGTTCAGAAGGCCGAGAACGCCGAAGCTGACGGCCGCTGCGGCGGCGACCCCCATCCAGACCCACCTCTGTGCGCGCCGCGCACCGATCTGCGTGAGGTACGCGAGGACGATGCCGACGATCAGCGTCATCTCGACGCCTTCCCGGAGCGCGATGAGCATTGCGCTAAAGTCAGCGGCGGACATCCGGCCCTCCCACGATCGATCCGGTCATCTTAGGCGAGCCTAACAAATTCCGACGATGGAACTCAACAATCGGGGGCAAATGACCTCTTCGGCGATCGAGGAATACCTGCAGGCGATCTACACCCTGGCCGACGAGACCGGGAGCGCGATCGCCGCCCGTCTGGCGGAGTTCCTCCGCGTTTCCCCGCCGGCGGTCTCGGAGATGCTGCATCGACTTGCGCGCGAGCGGCTCATCGTCTTCGACGATCGTAAAGCCGTGCATCTTACCAGCGCGGGGAGGACCGTGGCCGAATCGATCGTGCGCCGGCATCGCCTCTCGGAGCGGTTCCTCGTCGACATGCTCGGCTATCCCTGGTGGCAGACGCACGAGGAGGCGGAGCGGATCGAGCACGCGCTGACGCCGGAGATGGAGGAAAGGCTCCGCCGCGCGCTCGGGGACCCCCAGGCCTGCCCACACGGCAACCCGATGCCGGGCGTTGCGGCGAGACCGACCCGCACGCTCGGAAGCGTCGTGCCGGGCGAAGAGGCGACGATCGAGCGCATCCCGGACCAGTTCGAGCATGAGCCCGGTTTCCTCGAGTACCTCGACGGTCACGGGCTGCGGCCGGGGGTCCGTGTCCGGCTCATCGAGCGCACGGATGGAGCGCTGCGGGTGGCCATCGGCGGGCGCGAGTGCGAGCTGCGGCCGGATTGCGCCGACAAGGTGTGGGTGCAGGCATGAGGGACGGTGAGGGAGCCGCGCCGGCGCCGCGGGTCGGGACGATCTACGTGCAGCGCTCGCCGCAGGGCGGGTACCTCGCGGACGTCCTCGAGCTTCCCGGCTGCCTCGCACGCGGCACGACGCGCGACGACGCTGTCGCGCGCGTCCGCGCCGCGTTCACCGACTATCTCGAGCTCCTATCGTCTCGCGGCGTCTCCACCGAGCACTGGAAGGACCTGGATCCGCAGGCGTTCGAGGTGAGGGACGCCCCCGCGCCATTCACCTTCCCCGAGGACTTCCGGCCCATGCAGGAGCACGAGCTGCGCGACTTCCTCCATCGCTTCGAGGCATCGCGGGCGGCGCTGCTCGCGCTGGTCCGCGGGATATCTCCCGACGAGATCGAGCGCCGGGTCACCCCCGATGCGTGGAGCATCCGCCAGACGCTCGAGCACATCGCCCTCACGGAGGTCGCACTCCTCTCGCGCCTTGAGAAATGGCCGAATCCGGAGTTCGCCACGCTCCAGGCGGTCCACCGGATGGCCTTCCAGCGGTTCAGCGTCATGGAGCCAGAGGACACCTCGCTCGACCACGTCATCGACGGGCGGCGCTGGAGCACGCGCAAGGTGATGCGGCGCATGCTCGAGCACGAGTACGAGCACCTCGGTCAGATCAAGGAGCAGCTCGCCGCCCTGGGCTCGTCGGAGCGTCCCCCCGAATAGCGAGCGGCGCGTGTCCCGGAGGTCCTTCGGCGTCTCCGGGGGCGCGAGCCGAGGCTACGGCTCGAGCGCGTAGGCGATCGCGTCGTCGAGGGGCATCGCCGCTCCCTCGTCCCACCCCGCCCGCTGCCTCGGATCGGCGGGCCGCTCGAGCGCGAGCGTCATCTCGCCGGACACGTACAGGAGCGGCATGATCGCGGTCCCGCTGGACAGGCCGAGCGCGGCCGCGGCGCCGACCAGGCGTGACCCGCGCTCGCGCCGCCCCTCGGCGTTGGCGAGGATCGCGAAGCAGTACAGCTCGAGCGCGATGGCGGAAAGATCCCTCGTCGTTGCTCGCCCACGAAGGCTCTCCCCGAACGCGTCGCGGGCCGCGGCGAAGTCTCTCTGGCCGACAGCGGCGAGGCCCGCGACGCTCAACGCCCAGCCGATCAGGAACGGGTCGCCCAGGCGGCGGAACTCCACCAGCGCCTCGCGCGCAGCCCTCCCGGAGCCCGCGAAGTCACCGAGCTGCGAGAGGATCGTCGCCTCGCCGAACCGCGCGCGCGCCACGCCGGCCGTGTCCCCGAGCCGGGCGTAGAGCGCCTGCGCCTCCTCCAGCAGCGCGCGGGCATTCCCGGGGTCCGAGCGGGTCATGATGAACACGAACGAGAGGTCGTAGATCGCGTTCGCGATGGCGGCCGGGTCGCCGGTCTGCCGCGCGAGCTCGAGCACCTCGCCGTACAGACGCCCTGCCTCCTCCATGTCGGCCTGCCAGTAGGCGATACCTCCGGCCGCGCCGAGACCACCGAGCCTCGCGCGCCGATCCGCGTCCGCCCACGGCAGCGCCAGTGCCTGCCGGGCCTTCTCCCGCGCCTCGTGGAGGTGGCCGCGCATCTGCCAGAAGCGCCAGAGAGAGGCGAGCAGCCGGAGCGCGATCGCCGCCTCGGAGGCCGCGATCGACCAGGAGAGGGCAGCGCGCAGGTTGTCGTGCTCGCGCTCGAGCTGGTCGAGGATCTCGCGCTGGCGTGGACCCAGAACGTCGGCGGCTGCCCGCTCGGCGAGATCGCGGAAGGTCTCGGCGTGCCGGCGGCCTGCGGCCTCGTACCGGCCGCTATCGCGGAGGCGCTCTCCGGCGAATTCGCGGATCGTCAGGAGCATCACGAAGCGCGGCTCGGCGTCCACCTCGCGCTGGCGGAGCAGGCTCGCCGACGCGAGCCCGGCCAGGCCGTCGAAGACAAGGGCCTCCCGCCCGGGCTCGGCGCAGACCGCCTCCGCCTGGGCGAGGGCCGCCCCTCCCCAGAACACCGAGAAGGTCTCGAAGAGACGCCTCGCGTCCGGATCGAGCATGTCGTAGCTCCAGGCGATCGCCCCGCGCAGCGTGCGCTGGCGCGGCGGCAGGTCGCGTGCTCCGTCGGCGAGCAGTGCCAGCCGACGCTCGAGCCTCGGGAGCATGGCCTGCGGCGAGAGGACCCTGATCCGCGCGGCGGCGAGCTCGATCGCGAGCGGAAGGCCGTCGAGCCGGACGCAGATCTCCGCGACGGCGGGCGCGTTTTCGTTCGTGACCGTGAAGTCGGGGCGCGCCGCGACCGCGCGCTCTACGAAGAGCCGCACCGCCTCGTACTGGCAGAAGATCTCGAGGGACCTGGTCGCCCCTTGGTCGGGTAGTTCGAGCGGGTACACCGGGAGCTCCTGCTCGCCGGAGACCATGAGTGGCGCGCGGCTGGTCGCCAGGACCTTCACTCGCGGGCAGGCGACCAACACCTCGGTCACCATCGTCGCGGCGGGCAGGAGGTGCTCGAAGTTGTCGAGGATCAGAAGCGTGGCCTTGTCCGCGAGGTGATCGATCACGACCTCGAGCGGCGGACGATTACCGGAGGTGGGCAACCGCAGCGACCGGACGATCGCGGATGGCACGAGCATCGGCTCCATGACCGTGCCGAGGGGAACGAAGAAGAGCCCGTCCGGGAATTCGAAGCTCGCGGCGCCGGCGACCTGCAGCGCGAGGCGGGTCTTGCCGGTGCCGCCGGGGCCCGTCAGCGTGACGAGGCGGCGCACCCGCAGCAGCTCGGCCAGCCGCGCGATCTCCCGTTCTCGGCCGACGAAGGTGGTCAGCTGCGCGGGAAGGTTGTTCGGCGTCCGATCCAGCGTCCGCAACGGCGGGAAATCGCTCGGCAGCCCGACCACATCCAGCTGGAAGAGCCGCTCCACCCGGAGATCCTTCAGCTGGTGCTGGCCGAGGTCACGCACGGCCACGCCCGGTGGCAGGTCGTCCGCGACGAGGGCCTTGGTCGTCTCGGACAGCACGGTCTGCCCGCCGTGCGGGGCCGCCGCGACGCGGGCGGCCCGGTGCACCTCGAAGCCGACGTAATCCGAGCCGGTGTCGGCGGACGCGACCTGGGCTTCGCCGGTGTGGAGCCCCATCCGCACGCGCACGGCGGCGTCCGCGGGCCACGGGTGTGCCGCGAGGCCGCGCTGCGCGTCCACGGCCGCCGCGACGGCCGCGCCGGGACTGGTGAAGACCGCGAAGAAGGAGTCCCCCTCCACCCGCACCTCGAGGCCGCCGTTCGCGACGATGGCCCCCCGCAGGATGCGCCCGTGCTGTCCGAGAAGTGCATGCCAGCGTGAGATGCCGAGCGCCCGGGCCAGCTGGGTCGAGCCCTCGATGTCGGTGAAGAGAAAGGTCAGCGTCCCGCTCGGCAGGTCGGCCCGCGCGCTCATCGCGTACGCGCCCACTCCACGGCTTCGCGCCAGTGGCGCTCGATCAATCCGCGCTGATCCGCGCGCACGCCCGGCAGCTCATCGGGCGCGAAGGTCCGAAGGTCCTTGACCTCGCCCGAGGGCACAAAGGCGCCCGCGAGCGGCCGGTACGCGTACACGAGCTGGACGAGACGCCAGCGGTGGCCCGGTACGGCGGCGAGGATCGGGCCGACCTCGATCTCGATCCCGGTCTCCTGGCGCACCTCCCGCGCAAGGGCGTCCTCCGGCAGCTCGCCCTCACCGAGGAAGCCCCCGAGGAAGCGCCATCGCGGCGCGCCGAAGCGATGCTCCGCGATCATCACCCTCCCGTCAGGCGCGACGCCGATCCCCATGACGCCCACGAGGAAGCGCGTGTGCGCGGCGGTGAGCACGCGGCGCTGCCAGCGGACCGGGAAGCGGTTGAAGATGGGCGCGAGGACCCGCAGGAGCACCGGCGCAAGACTACGCGACGGCTACGGGACCCCGACCGAGACGATCCCGTGAGGGAACGGCACCGCGATCTTCTGCACGACCTGTCGCGTCGTCACGCTGATCACGTTCACCATGCCGTCGGTGTTGGTGGTGGTCAGCACGCGGTCGCCCTCCGGATCGTAGGTCGTGTGGAACGGCTGCTGCCCAAGGCGCGTCTCGCCCACGATCGCCCGCGCCTTCCAGTCGACCCAGAGCAGCGAAGGACCAGCGTGGTCCGAGAGGAGCATGATCGACCTATCAGCGAGGTAGAACGCGCCGTCCTGGTTGTGCTTCATCGTGTGGAAGGGATAGCGCCCCGGTCCGAGGTGGATCTCCCCCTTCACCGCCTTCGTCGCGGGGTCGTAGATCACCATGCGATCCGAAGGCTTCCCGATGAACCCTGACGATGAGGACCAGATCTCGCTCTGGTCGGGCGTGAAGTAGGCGTCGTGGACGTCCTGCACCTTGAAGTTCGTGACCTGGCCCGTGCTCAGATCGACCGAGCGCAGGTGGTCGGCGACGCCGGCGTTCGTGACCGTGAAGAGCAGCTCGCCCGGCCGGGTGGAGGCGATCGTGAGCACGTGCTGCGGCACGCCGACGACGAGCGGCGTGAGCGGACGCCAGGTGCCTGACTCGAAGCGGGCGATATAGGTCTCGCGCTCGTGCGCGACGAACAGCGTCTTGGCGTCGGGTGACCAGGTGATCCCGTGCGGCTGCTTCCCGACGCGCAGCCGCACGGCTTCCTTCATCGTGATCGGGTCGATGATCGACGTCGACTCGCCCGCGCGGTTGTTGACGGCGACCCACCGCCCGTCGGGCGAGACCGCCATCTGATGCGGCAGCGCGCCGACGGGGATGCGGGCGATGATCGCGAAGTCCTTGCCGGGCGCGGCCTCCATGACGACGACCTGCTGGAGCGTTTCCGAGGCGACGAACGCCCGCAGCCGGCGGTAGACGGGTGGCGCGGCCTCGACCACCGCTGCGGGCGCCGCGGGCGCCTGCGCGAGCGGTGATGGATCCGCCGAAGGCTCGCTCACCAGGGGAGCAGCGGATGGCGCCAGGGGCGCGGAGACGCCAGCCGCACCCGGGATCGTGCAGGCGGACGACGCCAGGATGGCGACCAGCAGCAGCGCGAGACCGGGCACGCCTCTTCGGATCAACCGCATCGCATCCATTGTGTTGCCTGTCGGCTCGCCCGGCCGTTCTGCCGGCCGCAGGGCGAGCTGGCGAAGGGTCGCACGCTCAGCGGGATGCGCGGCGGCGGCGCTTCTCGCTGACCCGCAGTCGGACGAGCGCTCGCTGCAGCGCGGCGCGCGCGCGCTGCTCGTCCGCGGCCGATTGGGCGATCTCGAGCTCGCGGTGCGCCTGGTCGCGGGCGGCCTGCGCGCGCTGTTCGTCGATGTCGTCCGCGTGTTCGGCGACGTCGGTCAGCACGATGACTCGGTCGCCCCGGACGTCCATGAACCCCCCGAACACCGCGAGCGCCTGCTCGATGCCACCCCTCTTCACCCGGAGCTCGCCTCGCCCGAGACCCGTCAGGAGCGGCGTATGGTGCGGCAGGATGCCGAGCTCACCCTCGCTGCCGGGCGCGATGACCATGTCGACGTCGTCCTCCAGGACGGCGCCCTCGGGTGTGAGGATCTCGAGGCGAAGGGGCGTTCTTAGCCTTCCTTCGCCATCCGCTCGCCCTTCTCGCGAGCGGCCTCGATCGTGCCGACGTTGAAGAACGCCTGCTCGGGCAGATCGTCGTGCTTGCCGTCGAGCACCTCGCGGAACGAGCGCACCGTCTCGTTCACCGGGACGTAGACGCCCGACACGCCGGTGAACTGCTCGGCGACGAACATCGGCTGACCGAGGAATCGCTGCAGCTTCCGGGCACGCGCGACGAGCAGCTTGTCCTCGTCCGAGAGCTCGTCGATGCCGAGGATCGCGATGATGTCCTGGAGGTCCTTGTAGCGCTGGAGGACGCGCTGCACCTCGCGCGCGGTGTCGTAGTGGTCGTCCCCCACGATCTGCGCGTCCAGCGCGCGGCTGGTCGAGGTCAGCGGGTCCACCGCCGGGAAGATCCCGAGCTCGGTGAGAGGCCGTTCGAGGCGGATCGACGCGTCCAAGTGCGCGAAGGTGGTGGCCGGAGCCGGGTCCGTGTAGTCGTCCGCGGGCACGTAGACGGCCTGCAGCGAGGTGATCGAGCCCTTCTTCGTCGAGGTGATCCGCTCCTGGAGCTCGCCCATCTCCGTGGCGAGCGTCGGCTGGTAGCCCACGGCGGAGGGCATGCGGCCCAGCAGCGCGGACACCTCCGAGCCGGCCTGCGTGAACCGGAAGATGTTGTCGATGAAGATGAGCAGGTCGCGCCCTTCCTCGTCGCGGAAGTACTCGGCGATGGTGAGTCCAGTCAGCGCGACGCGCAGGCGCGCTCCCGGCGGCTCGTTCATCTGGCCGAAGACCATCGACATCTTGTCGATGACCCCTGACGCGGTCATCTCGCCGAGGAGCTGCGTGCCCTCGCGGGTGCGCTCGCCCACGCCGCAGAACACCGAATAGCCGCCATGCTCGGCGGCGATGTTGCGGATGAGCTCCTGGATGACGATCGTCTTGCCGACACCCGCGCCGCCGAAGACCGCGGCCTTGCCGCCCTTCAGGAAGGGGGCGATGAGGTCGACGACCTTCATCCCGGTCTCGAAGATCTCGGCCTGGGTGGACTGCGCCGCGAAGGACGGCGGCAGGCGGTGGATGGGATCGCGGCGCTCGGCGTCGACCGGCCCCTTTCCGTCGATCGGCTCACCGACGACGTTGAAGAGTCTCCCGAGCGTGCCCGGGCCCACGGGCGCGGTGATCGGTCCTTCGAGGTCGGTGGCGGGCGTGCCCCTGCGGAGGCCGTCGGTCGAGGCCATTGCGACCGCGCGCACCCAGCTGTTGCCGAGGTGCTGCTGGACCTCCGCGATGACCTCGCTCCCGTCGTCGCGCTTCACCGACAGCGCGTCGTAGATGTCCGGGAGGTGCCCCTCCTCGAACTGCACGTCCAGCACCGGGCCGATGATCTGCACGATGCGCCCTTCGTTCCGCTCGGCTGCCTTCTCGGTCGTGGGAGCCGTCGCCACTACCATCGCCTACCCCTTTGACAACGCTTCCGCGCCGGAAGCGATCTCGAGCATCTCTTTGGTGATCCGTGACTGCCTGGCCTTGTTGAAGGCCAGCGTAAGGTCATCGATCAGGTCGCCGGCCGCGTCGGTCGCGTTGCGCATGGCCACCATGCGCGCGGACTGCTCCGAGGCGATCGACTCGAGCACCGCCTGGTAGACGGATACCTCGACGAGGCGGGGCACGATGGCGTTCAGCACGGTCTCCGGATCGGGCTCGAAGAGGTACTGCAGCGGCGCAGCGTCGCCGCGGTCTTGGTCCGGCACGAACGGCAGGAGCCGCCTGATGGTCGGCTGCTGCCGGAGCGTGTTCACGAAGCGGGTGAAGCCGAGATACACCTCGTCCACGTTGCCCTGCCGGAATTCGTCGAGCGCGCCACGCGCGATCGCGTTCGTGTCCGCGGTCGTCGGACGGTCGGGCATATGCGGGAACTCGGCCACCACCGGGGCGCGGAGGCGACGCAGCGAGGAGATGCCCTTGCGCCCCACGGCGATGTACGAGGCCGCCGGCTGCGCCTCGGCGAACCGGAGCGCGGCGCGGATCATGTTGACGTTCAGCGAGCCCACCAGGCCGCGATCCGACGTCACGAGGATGACCGCGACGCGCCGCACCTCGCGGCGCGCGAGGAGCGGGTTCACCTCCGGGTCGGCGTATGGAGCGAGCTCGGTCAGCACCGCGCGCAGCTTCTCCTCGAACGGACGCGACGCGAGCACCGTGGACTGCGCGCGGCGCATCTTCGACGCGGCCACCAGCTGCATCGCGCGCGTCACCTGCTCGATGTTCCGGACGCTGCTGACCCGTCGCCGCAGCTCCCGCTCGCTGGGCACGCCCCGCTAGCCGGCCTTCGCCGGCGGCGCCCCCGGCGC
>JALYKU010000242.1 GCA_030774595.1 Chloroflexota bacterium
GTCGGACGCTCTCGGCGATCGGCTCAGCGATTGCGACGCTCGTACGGACGCTCATCCCCGGCACCGGCGGGCCGGCGACCGGATGCGTCATGCGCCTCAGCGCCGCTCCGGCGACCGCGGTGGCCGCTCGCGCCCAGCCACTGACCGCGATGTGGGTGAGCGCGACGCCCGCGACGGCGATGCGAGTGAGCGCTTCGCGGTACATAGACATGCGACTGAGCGCCGCGCCCGCGACCGCGATGCAACTGAGCGTTCAGGTTGGGACGTAGATGGTCATCAACATCGGCGACATTGCGGACCTCCTGAGCGTCTGCACGAACCGCAGAACGGGGGCGCTCGTGGACCCGGGCGCGATGAGCGTCCGGGTGACCTTCCCCGACACGACGCAGGTGACGTACACGACCGTCAGCTCGCCGCCAGTGGTGCGTGAATCGCTGGGGCTCTACTCGCTCGCCCTGCCGGCCACGCAGTCGGGGCGCCATATCGCGCGCTTCATCGGGACCGGCGCGAACGCGGGCGTCGAGGAAATCCCCTACGACGTCATGCCGTGATCGACCCGTTCGACGAGGAGGATGACGGCTTCACCCTCCCGCCACTCGACCCGCTCGACCAGCCGGTCAACATGCGCGGCGTCGTCGACGTGCTCGTGGCGACGCTCGGCGTCGCGCTCGCGGCGGGGCTGACCCGGAGCTACCTGCTCGGCGCCGCGCGTGCGGGCCATGCCGAGCTCCCGGGCGCGGGGCGCCTACCGGCGGCGATAGAGGCGCAGCACGGCTACCTGGGCGCGTCCCTCGGCCCCGACCTGCTCGACCGGCTCGACGCCGCCGGCAGCATCGACGAGGTAAGCGCGGCGTTCGACAGCCTCGAGGCGCGCGCGGAGATGTACGCGGGATCGTCGTGGGCGATGTACCAGGCGGCGTTCAAGGACTTTGGCATGCGCACCCAGCAGGTCCAGTTCCAGGGCCCCGACGACGAGCGCACCTGCGCCGGCTGTCAGGAGGCCGTCGAGGGCAACCCGTACATGCTCGACTCGGCCCCGGAACCGGGCTCGTTCGAGTGCATGATGAACTGCCGGCACGAACTGATCCCGCTCGAGGAGGGCGAGCTCGACCTCGAGATCGCCGCGAGCGAGGCTAGGTGACACCCGCATTGCTTTGACGCACACGGACGGCGGCGGTCTTCAGTGCCCCCGCGAGGGCATCGGCACTCTCGGCGGTTAGATAGACGCAACCCGGTCCTTCAACAGGATCGGACTCGACGATGCCGAGACTGATCCATGCCGGGAACTCGTCACCTGGACTGGTGTCCGGCTCGAAGACGGTGATGCCCACCGTGCCGTCGCGTCCCTTACCTGGCTCCCCCTCGATGATGATGTCTCTACTCCCCGGCCACTCCTCGCTATGCGTTCGCTCAGTCAGACGGTCCACGAGGTCGTCTAGGTTCCGCTTTGTCGCGTTCACAAGCTCCTCAATTTCGACCTTCCGTTGTGCGCGCCAGTTCACAGTCGCCCCCATGCGCCAGCGTCCATCGCTGCCAGAGGGTACGCCTGAGCGCGTGGTACATGCGAACGCGTAGATGACGGCTCCCATCGACTGGACCAAGGTGAGGCGCCCCCGGCCGAAGGGGGCGAAGACGCAGAACGCGCACCGCTTCGCGCTCTTCACCGAGGCGCCGATCGTCGCGGACGATTGGCTCCAGATCTTCCCGATCGGGAGCTACCGCTACAGCGACTACGGCGAGGTCAAGATCACTCCCGAGCGTGCCGAACGCTTCGCCGGCAACTTCCGGGACAACGTCCGCGGCCACGTTATCCCGGTCAACCGCGAGCACGAGCAGGCGCTGGGCGCGATCGGCTGGTACAACGACGTCGAGGCGCGAGACGACGGCGTGTACGCGAGGATCGACTGGACCGACGAGGGCAAGGACGCGCTCGCGGCCAAGCGCTTCAAGTTCTTCTCCCCGGAGTTCTACGACGAGTGGATCGACCCCAAGACTGGCGAGACCCATGAGGACCTGCTCGTCGGCGGGGCGCTCACGAACTACCCGCGCTTCTACGACATGAGGCCCGTGGCGGCAAGCGAGCCCGTCCGCGAGGCGATGAAGGCCGCGGCCGACAGCTACGAGGACCGCCGCGCCGAGGTCGCCGAGGCGCTGGAGAAGCGCTTCGGCTACGACGCCTACACCGTCGAGACCTCCGACGACCACGTGGTCATCGAGTGGCAGGGCGAGTTCTGGAGCGTCCCGCACACCGCCGCGCCTAACGGCGACGTCACCCTCGGCATCCCCGAGGAGGTCGAGCGCGTGTTCCAGCCAGCCTCCGAGATGGGCGAGCGCGGGAGCACGCGCGGGCGTGTGGTACATGCGCAGCATGAACTTCCGCGGGAGGGCCGCATGAGCGAAGAGGCCACGACAAAGACCGAAGAGACGAAGCCCGCTGCCGAGCCGAAGAGCGGCGCCGACGCCGGCCTCGTGACGATGGCCGAGTTCCGCGCGGCGCAGGACGACGCCAAGAAGGCGCGCGAGGAGGCCCGCAAGGCCAACGACCGGCTGCGCCTGATGGCCGCCAACGACGTGATCGACGGGGCCAAGCGCTCTGGGCGGCTCGTCGCGGCGGAGGAAGAGTTCTGGCGCGCCGAGCTGATCGGCGCGAGCGACGAGCAGTTCACCACGCGCGCGAAGTACCTCGCGGAGAAGCCCACCGTCGTCGAGTTCGGCGAGCGCGGCACGGGCGCCGCGGACGAGACCTCGGGCGACGACCAGGGCGACCGCAAGGGGCTCCACGAGCGCACGCTCAAGTACGCGAGCGAGCACGCGGCCGACAACGGCGGCAAGGGGATCTCGTACAAGGATGCCCTCATCGCCACGGCGAAGAAGGGGTCGTAGATGCCGATCAAGCCGATCCGTGACGCCGAGATCACCTTCGTTGCGGTCGCGACCGTCCCGACGTTCCGCTCAGTCGCGATCCTGGACACGGCCACCGGCGGCTGCAAGCTCCCTGCGGCCGCCGCGGCCGATCCCCTCGGCGTGGCGCTCGCCGACGCCACCGCGAGCAAGGCCGTGACGCTCCAGCAGGGCGGCATCGCCGAGTGCATTGCATCCGCGGCGATCGCGGCCGGTGACTACGTCGAGGTTGCGAACACCCTCGGCCAGGTGCGCAGCAAGACGAAGGCCGGCGCGGGCGCGCAGCCCACGCCGATCGTCGGGCGGGCGCACTCCGCGGCGGCCGCGGTGAACGACATCGTGTTCGTCCAGCTCATGCCTGGCGCGATGTACTAGGGCGAGGAGAGAAGATGCCACAGCTCCCACAGATCCACATCGACCAGGCGCTGACGAACGTCGCCATCCGGTACTCCAACCCGGAGTACGTCGCCGAGCGGCTTTCGCCGATCATCCCCGTGGGCAAGCGCTCCGGGAGGTTCTTCGTCTACGGCAAGGAGCACCTCAAGGTCTACGAGACGCGCCGCGCGCCGAAGTCGAAGGCGGCGGAGGTCGACTACACGCTGTCGAACAGCCCGTTCTTCGCCGAGGAGCACGCGCTCAGCGAGCTCGTGACCGACGCCGAGTCGCGCTACGCCGACCCGCCGATCCAGCCCGAGATCGACGCGACCGAGCGCGTCACCGATTCGCTCAAGCTCGGCTTCGAGAACGACGTGGCGACCAAGCTGACGGACCCCGCGCAGGTGACGCAGACCACCGCGCTCAGCGGCACCGCGCAGTGGAGCGACTACACGAACTCGACCCCGCTGACGAACATCGTCACGGCCAAGAACGCGATCCGCGGCTCGATCATCAAGCCCGCGAATACGCTCCTGGTGCCGTACGAGGTCGGGCTCACGCTCGCCGACCACCCCTCGATCAAGGACCTGCTGAAGTACACCGACCCGCGCTCGATCACGACGAGCGGCCTGCCCCCGGTCGTCCGCGGGCTCCAGGTCGTCGAGGCGCTGGCGATGCAGAACACCGCGAATGAGGGCCAGGCCTTCACCGGCGGGCGCGTGTGGGGCAAGAACGCCGTCGTCCTCTACGTCGCGCCGTCGATCACCGGCGAGAAGACCGTCACCACGCTGGTCACCTTCGAGGCGCCGGACGACACGACCGGTGGCCGCAGCTGGCAGACCCGCCGCTGGCGGGACGAGTTCCGCAAGGGCGACATGGTGGAAGTGGCGCGCACCTACGACCTGCAGTTCATCGCCGCGGGAGGCGCGTACCTGTTCACCACCGCTATCGCCTGATGCCTAGCACGATCTGGAAGCCGACGAACACCTCGCGCGACGTCCAGACGGTCATCGTGGGAGAGAACGCCTACACGTTCAGCGCGGGCATCCCCCGCTACCTCACGACCCATATCCGCGCGGCGGTTGAGACCAAGCTCGCCGTCACTGGCACGGTCACGCGCCACCCGGAGGTATAGGACATGGCTACCAAGACCTACGACGTGCTCGCGCCGATCCTGCACGGTGACCCGGACGGGCGCCAGCACCGGCTCGGCCCCGGTGACAAGGTGAGCCTCGACGCCAACAGCGACACGGTCGCGCAGCTCCTCGCGAACGACACCATCGAGGACCCGGCCAAGCCGAAGCAGCGCTCCGCCGAGGCGCGGGTGGCTCTGCAGATCCGGCAGGAGGTCGACGCGGGCACGCGCGCGACCCCCGAGAACGCCGACACCGCGGTCGCCGCGGAGCAAGCCGCGAACCAGAAGTACCTCGCGTCGATCGGCGCGGCCACGGACAAGGGCAAGGCGAAGACGAAGGGTCCCGGTGGGACCGCGTTCGAGGCGCCGAGCGAGGCGCCGAAGACGAAGCGCGCGAAGGCGACGAAGCGGACGAAGGCGGCCGCTGCCACAGGGCGGCAGGGCGGCACACGCGTCCTCGGCGGGGCCGAGGCCGGCGCCGAGGGCGCGCGCACCGCGAAGCCGTAGCGGCCGTGGCCGGGCCGACGTTTCTCGGCGATACCGGCGCCTTCGCGTTCGATGCGACCGGCATCTGGGCGCTCCGCGCGTGGAACTACGACACCCAGCGCGAGGAGCTCGTCTCGATCGAGGGGCGCGTCCTGTACTTCGAGAACCGCCGCCGGCTCGATGAGTTCTTCGGCTACCTCTATGGCCAGGGCGGCGACCCGCGCGACATCCCGCTGGGGCAGGCCGTCGCGCGCTCGCTGACGCCGATCCCGTACCGGCCGCAGGAGGGCGACAT
>JALYKU010000243.1 GCA_030774595.1 Chloroflexota bacterium
GAGCTGGGCACGCGGGCAGTCGTGCGCCCCGCGCTGCGCGATGAGCATCGCCCCGAGCGGAACGGCGCGTGGCAGGAGGGTGATGACACGCGCGCGCCCGCGAGCACGGAGCCCAGTGCCGCACCGCCGCCCGCGCTCCGCCTGCTCGAGACGCCGGAGACGGTCGAGGTCGAGTGGGATGGAAACCGCCCGTGCGCGCTCTGGTGGCGCGAGCGGCGCGTGTCGATCGCCGCGGCCACTGGCCCCGAGCGGCTCTCCGGCGACTGGTGGAAGGACGGCTACGCGCGCGACTACTGGCGCTGCGAATCGGACAGCGGCGAGCTCCTCGCCTTCCGCGAGCGCGAGCGCTGGTACGTGCAGGGGTGGTATGACTGAGCAGCTTCAGCCAAACATCTACGCGGAGCTGCACTGTCACTCCGCGTTCTCACTGCTCGATGGCGCGTCGCACCCCGACGAGCTCGTGGATCGCGCGCTCGCACTCGGCTACCGCACCCTCGCCCTCACCGATCACGATGAGCTGGGCGGTGCGGTCGCCTTCTCGCAGGCCGGCCACAATGCCGGGCTCGAATGCATCATCGGCGCGGAGCTCACGGTGCGCGGCGAGAACGGCGCCACGCACCACCTCGTACTCCTCGCCGAAACGCGGGAGGGCTACGGGAATCTCTCCACGCTGATCACGCGTGCGCGGATGGACTGCGAGCGCGGGCGCCCCTCGCTTCCGCTGAGCACGATCGCTGAACACGCCAACGGACTGTACGCGCTCACCGGCTGCGTGCGCGGGCTCGTGCCCGCGCGGCTCATCGCCGGCGACGATGCCGGCGCCCGTGACGCCGCGGGCCGGCTGCACGACATCTTCAGCGGACGCCTCGCCATCGAATGCTGGGACCATGGCCTCGAGGAGGAGCGCGCGCTCATCCCCCCGCTCATCGCGCTGTCGCGCGCGCTCGGCGTGCCCTGGGTGGTGACGAACGATGTTCACTACGCGCGAGCGGCGGAGCGCGTGGTGCACGACGTGCTCTCATCGCTCCGCCACGAGCGCACGCTCGACGAGATGGGAACGCGGCTCCGCCCAAACGCCGAGTGGCGGCTCCAGAGCCCCGCACGGATGGCGCACCGGTGGCGCCACCATCCGGAGGGGATTCGCGCATCGCTCGCGATCGCGGAGCGGTGCGCCTTCCGGCTCCGCGAGCTCCGCCCCACACTCCCCGCGTTTCCACTTCCGCCGGGCGTCACCGCGGACGAGTATCTCGCGCGCCTCGTGGCGCAGGGCGCGCGCGAACGGTGGGGGAGCACCGCCGGCGCGAAGCACCGCGCGCAGCTCGCGCACGAGCTCGGGCTCATCCGCCGGCTCGGTCTCGCGGGCTACTTCCTCATCGTGTGGGACATCGTCCGCTTCGCGTGCCGCCAGGGTGTGCTCTGCCAGGGGCGCGGCTCCGCCGCCAACTCCGCGGTCTGCTTCTGCCTCGGCATCACCGCCGTCGATCCGATCAAGTTCAATCTCCTCTTCGAGCGCTTTCTGAGCGACGATCGGCACGAAGCTCCCGACATCGACATCGACTTCGCCCACCGCGACCGCGAGCTCGTGCTGCAGTACGTGTACGAGCACTACGGACGCGAGCACGCGGCGATGGTGTGCGAGCAGATCACCTACCGCGGCCGCTCCGCCGTGCGCGACGCCTGCCGCGTGCTCGGCTTCTCGGTGGAGCAGGCGGACACGCTCGCCGCGTTGAGCGACCGCTTCTCCGCGCGTGCGACGGCCGAGGCGATGACCGTCGAGCGCGAGAGCGCCGGCGACACCGCGGACGCCGAGCGGATCGGGAGTCATCTCGTGCGCGGCACGGAGGTCGTCAACCGCACGCGCGCGCTCGAGGAAGACGAGCGCAACACGCGCGAGCGGGAGCACGAGGCGCGGCGCAAGGCGCACCCATCATCGAGAGCGGACCGGCCGAAGCCCAACGCCGCGTACGAGCCATACGGGAGTCCGAACGCGCAGTCCACGAGCAAGGCCACCGCGGCGTGGACCGATCCGCACGCCACGGAGAGCCACAACGAGCGCCGCAACCCCAACACCGCGCTCCGCTCGCACGAGCCGGGCGCGCTCCTCCGCCGCGCTGGGCTCGACCCCGACGATGCGCGCGTGCGCGCGCTGCCGCTCATCGTGCAGGGGATGCACAACATTCCGCGCCATCGCTCGATTCACGTCGGCGGGTTCGTGCTCACCGCCGAGCCGCTCTCCACGGTCGTCCCGATCGAGCCCGCGTCGATGGAGAACCGCACGGTCATCCAGTGGGAGAAGGACGACGTGGAAGCGATGGGGCTCGTGAAGATCGACCTGCTCGGACTCGGCATGCTCACGCTGCTGCAGGATTGTCTCAAGTACATCCGCGCGATGCGCGGGCACACGATCGACCTGTGGGCGCTCGACTT
This sequence comes from Chloroflexota bacterium, assembly GCA_030774595.1. The sequence goes on from JALYKU010000243.1 coordinate 2,428, forward strand.
CGCGGACCAGGCGGTGTACGACGATCTCTGCGCGGCGGATACCATCGGCGTGTTTCAGGTGGAGAGCCGCGCACAGATGAACACGCTGCCGCGGCTCAAGCCGCGCTGTTTCTACGATCTCGTCGTCGAGGTCGCGCTCATCCGGCCGGGGCCGATCCAGGGAGAGATGGTGCACCCGTATCTCCGCCGCAAAGCGGGCGAAGAAGAGGTGACGTATCCGCACCCGTCGCTCGAGCCGATTCTCAAGCGCACGCTCGGCGTTCCGCTCTTTCAGGAGCAGGGAATGCAGGTGGCGATCGCCGCCGCCGGTTTCACCGCGGGCGAAGCGGACACGCTCCGGCGCGCCATGGGGCACAAACGGAGCCGCGAGCGGATGGCGGACATCTGCCAGAAGATGATCGAGGGGATGATCAGGAACGGCTTCACCCAGGAGGTTGCGCAGCGGGTCTACAACCAGATCAACGCCTTCGCCGATTACGGCTTTCCCGAGTCGCACGCGGCGAGCTTCGCGCATCTCGTCTACGCGAGCGCGTATCTCAAGCACTACTACGCTCCCGAGTTCACCGCGGCGATTCTCAATGCGCAGCCGATGGGTTTCTACTCGCCGGGAACGCTCATCGAGGATGCGAGGCGGCACGGCGTGATCGTGCACCCGGTGGATGCCTCGCTCTCCCGCTACGACTCGACGCTCGAGCCCGAGGGCAACAGCCTCGCCGTGCGGCTCGGGCTGCGCCTCGTGCGCGGGATCGGTGGAAAGGCGCGCGAGCTGCTGCAGCGCGCGGTCGAGCAGGGGGGACCGTTCGCGTCGATCGGCGATGTCATCGCGCGATCGGGGCTCGACCGGCGCGCGCTGCGCGCGCTCGCGGAGGCGGGAGCGCTCGACTGCTTCGTTCCCGATGAGCCGAGCGCGCGGCGGCGGCGCGCGGCGGTGTGGCGGATGCTCGAGGTGGAGCGCGGCGATGCCGGACCGCTCGCGCCATCGCGCATCAAGCTCGACGTGCCAACGCCCGTCGTGGCGATGTCGGCGCGCGAGATCACCACCGCCGACTACCGGATGACCGGGCTCTCGCTCAACGGCCACCCGATGAGCCACCTTCGCCCGCTCATGCGCGAGAACGGCGTGCGCACCGCGCGCGAGATTCTGGCGCTCCCCGATGGCACGCGCGACGTGGCGGCGGCGGGGCTCGTCATCTGCCGCCAGCGGCCGGGAACGGCGAAGGGATTCGTCTTTCTCACCCTGGAGGACGAGACGGGGATGGTGAACATCGTCGTCACGCCGAAGCGATTCGAGAAGCAGGCACTCATGATCTCGACCACGCCACTCATCCTCGTGCGGGGAACGCTGCAGGTAGAGTCGCGCGTCGTGAATCTGCGCGGCGAGCTCTTTCGCGAGCTCAAAGCCGGAGAGGAACTCCTTGGGTGGAAAGGACATGATTTCCACTGACCACCCCGGGGCGACGCGCCTCGAAGATCGCAATCTGCATGGCGAGCTCGCGCGCGAGCGGCTCGATCACATCGCGGTGCCCGTCCGCGTGCGGCGGATACTCGAGGAGCCCGTTCTGGCAGTGGCGGTCGTCATTCCACCCCGGATGATTGGCCACGGGATAGAGACAGATCCCTTTCATTGGGATCCCCGCGTCCATCGCCGCGGCGACCTCGCCGCATACGTAGCGTAGCCACTCGGGGCGTGCGTCCTCTGTGCGCGGTACGGGCATCCGGTAGCGCGGCTTGCCGCTGATGTGCGCGTTCCCTTCAATGCCCGTTTCGCCGATGAACAATGGGCGCCCGAATCGCGCATGGATCTCCGCGAGAATCTCGCGCAGCGGGCGATATCGAGGGTCGCTCCGGTTCGTCACCGGCATGCCGCCCTGCACCCACTGATTGTTGTAGTAATAGTTGACGCCGAGCACGTCGAGATATTTTGGATCGCCGCCGATGCCGGGCCACTTGTTCCCGCCGAGAATATCCCACGCTTCGAATTGCGACTCGTGATGGTCTGCGGCGGCGCGTGCCCCGTTCTCGCGCCGCGGATTCGCAAGCACGTTGATCGCTGGTTCGACGTGAACGATCCGCGCCCGCGAATCGAC
>JALYKU010000244.1 GCA_030774595.1 Chloroflexota bacterium
GCGTCAGGAGCACGAACACGCTGCGAGCAGCCTGATACAGGAACGACCACACCACGCACGACCTCCGAGTCGACAACCGAGGCCGAGCCTAATCGCAGTCACCGCTGCAAACGCCGTCCTGTGGCCACGATCGAATTTGCGCACCCTACGGGGCCCAGACTCGTGCTCCTGTCCTACGGATTACGGATGGATGCATCCCGCACCGAGTGACGCTTCGACCAGCGGGATCATGATGTCGAACACGTGCTTGTCGTTCATCATCCCGTTGAGGCCCGCGTCGCTCGCGTGGAGCATGTTGCAGGCTCCGGGGCTCGAGGGAGTCGCGTTGTTCGGCTCGGCCGTCGCAGTCGAGGCGGCGCCGAACGTTGCCAACGCGACGACTAGCGAAATTGTCGTAATCAGCTTCTTGCTCATCTCATCTCTCCTTCTGTTCGTAGTTGTTACGAGCTGCATTCCGGGGGTGCGCTTGCCGGAATGACGTGCGTCACGCTGCCCGGCGGGAGCAGGTAGATGACGTAGAAGTCGACGCCGTCACCGCCTGCGAAAGCGCGATGCACGTGTCCGAAGCCGCGATCGACGAAGCCTTCGCCGGCCGCGTAAGTCGCGTCGTTGCACCTGTTGGCCTCGGCGTCCTCGTACGTGACCGAGCCCTTGACGACGGTCACGATTGCCGGTCCCGGATGCGTGTGCCAACCAGTCGCGACGTTAGGACCGAGGCGCACGTGCTGGATGAACGCGTCGGTTCCGTCGGGCGTAACCGCTCTCGCGAGAGCCGAGACCGGCACGTCGCGAATCGCGTTGTGCGCAGCGAGGAACCCGGTCGGAACTGTCGCCGGGTCCACCTGCGTGACGTGATTTGCAAGCGCTGCGCCTGCAAACGCGAGAACCGCGGTCGCAGCGAGCGCCGGAATCCATTTCGGATGCATCGCTTTCACTCCTTTCGATTGCCGCCGCAAGCGGCGGCGGACGACACCGCCATCTGCACGAGCGGCTGCAGCGTGCGGACGCCCTCGCGTGTGCCGGCGACCGCGCGTACAGCCCTCTGCGCGTCGCGGGCATCGAACGCCCAGCCCTCGAGCACGAGACCCGCGACGGAGGCGTCTCGGAAGAGCGCGGCATGCGTGACGCCTAACTTGGCGAGCTCTTCGAGCCCGGCCGCCTCGAGAACCGGGTCGTCGGCCGGGACCGTGAAGAGCGCTACCACCATCGCCACCTTCCGCTCCTTTCGTTGCGGGTCAGTGGCTCGACGCTAGACCCGGCGCGGCCTCCGGATCATCGGTGAGCTCCCTCGATTTCGAGCTCCGCCACCCTCGCAGCAAGCTCCGCGCGGTTGCGCGCGCCTGCCTTCTTCAGCACGTTCGAGACGTGACGCTCGACCGTCTTCCGCGACAGGAACAGGCGCTGGGCAATTTCGGGATTGCTGGCGCCTTCGGCGACCAGACGCGCGATCGCACGCTCGCGCTCCGTCAGGGCGGCGCCGCCGCCGGCGCCGCGACGCCACGTTCGGACGCCGAGCGCGCGCAACCGCTTCTCGGCAACTGCGACGATCGTCTGCGCACCGCTCTCGTCCGCGAGCCGCGCCACCCTGTCGAGAATCTCTTTGGCGCGCGGGCGATCGGCCGTTGCAAGGGCCGCGCCGAGATCGAGACGCGTCCACAGCGCGTCGAGGACGAAGCCGAGTTCTTCCGCTTCGCACGCTGCGGACTCCAGCAACTCGGCGGAAACGGGTTCGCGCAGGAGCGCCTCGATGCGTCTTTCTACGTACCGATCGCGTGGCTGGGGTCGGGCCTGCATCCGCACCCATTCCGCGAGTGACTGCGCGGCTTCCTCCGCGTGACCGACGTGGACGAGCGCGTCTGCGGCAACGAGCCGAAGCTCCGTCGCGCATCTCGGACATCCCGCCGCATCCGCACATGCGCGTGCCGCTGCGAGCTGAGCGACGACGTCCCGTGCAACATCTCGACCCCCTGCGAGCGCGAACCACAGCGCCGCAAGCTGATGAAGCTCGACGCGCGCGTGCTCGGTCGCGCCGTGCGCATAGACGAGCAGCCGGTCGACGCCGCTGTGCCAATCGCCCCGGTAGAAGTCCACCTCGCCGGCGAGGCGCTCGATCTTGTGGCGGCCGCGTGCCTCGTCTCCGGTCCGTGACGCGAGCTCGGCCGTCGAGGCGACGACGTCGTCGGCCTGCGTCACGCGGCCGCTCTGCAGCAGAAACGCGCCGAGCCAATACCCGCCGTCGAGCGCGAGCCGCGGCAGAACGCGATGTGCCGCCTCGCGGTAGACGCGCTGCGCCCGCTCCAGCGCCTCGTCCAAACGCCCAAGGCGTCGCAACGCACGCGCGCTCGCGAGCAACGCCGTGAGGTACGCCTCTTCGTCGAAACCATCCGCGACCCCGGCCCGCTCCTCGGCGGCGCGCGCCATCTCTTCTGCGTCGTCCTCCTGATACGCGGCTTCGTACTCGACGCGGAGCGCCTCGAGAAACAGCCGGCGCGCACGCTCGTCCGCATCGAAGAAGTGTCGTGCGCGCGCGGCGGTTTCATGTGCGAGCGCGCGTCCGCGCTGTTTGTGCGCATCGCTCCAGAGATCCAGGACCGCCTGCTCGACGTCCATCTCCAATTCGACGATCTCGTCACTAGTCTCCAGCTCGCGTGCGCGCTCCAGATAGACACGCGCGCGGTCACGGTCATCGAGCGCGAGCGCCGATCTCGCCGCTGCGAGGAACGCAGGCGCGCGACGCAGCGGATCGCGCCGACGATCCGCTAGGAGGAGGCTGCGCTCGAGCGCGACATCGTGCCTCCCGAGCGTGGATGCGAGTGCGGCAATCTCTTCGTTCAGCCCGAGCGCCGTCTCGTCCGCGGGATCCGCCTCGTCGGCGATCGCAACGAGCAAAGCGAGTCCGTCCTCGCCGAGCAGCGTCCGCTGCGGAGAGCGCACGAGACGATTCGCGAGCTCGAGGCTTGCCAAGCCGGCCGCATGTCTGTGACCGAGTGCCTCGCGAAGACGCCTGAGGTCGTCGCCCGCGACCTCCACGAGCCATTCGCTGACGCGGCGGTGGATGCGGACCCGCTGCTCATCGGGGATCTCGCCCACCGCGGCGGCGCGGATCAGGTCGTGCGCGAGCTGCAGCGCACCGCCGGATTCGACAGCGATGCCGCGCGTCACGAGCTCGCGCGCGGCGTGCTCAGCCCGTTCTTGCGACCAGTCGTTGAGCTCGGCCGCGTTCGCGAGCGCGAGTGGGCGGGCAGCGATCGCGAGCGCCGCAAGCAGCGCGCCGGCGTCGGCGCTCGCGCCGCGCAGACGCGCTGTAACGAGTCGACCCGTGTCCACCTCGGCTCCCCCACTTCGCGCGAGCGCGTCGAGCCAGAACGGTGAGCCGCCGGACTTTTCAGCAAGCGCGCGTGCAGCGTCGTCGCCGATGTTCGGCGCAAGTGTCTTCGCGAGCTCGAGCGCCTCGTCGCTCGCCAAGGGACCGAGATCGAGCCGCGTCAGGCACTGTGCGGGCAGCGTTTGCGCAAGCGAGTCCGCAAACGACGTCGCGTTGCGCGACGGCCGCGCGGCGGAGATCAATACAAGCGAGTCGCCGCTCGCCGCCGCTGCGCGCAGGAGGTAGTGAAGGAGCGCTAGCGAGAGGTCGTCGACCCACTGCAGGTCGTCGACAAGGGCGAGCGCCGGCCCGACCGCGGACAGCGCCCGATGCGCGGCCTCGAAAACGCGAATCGGCTCGAGCGGCGACGCGTCCTTCTCCGCACCGAACACAAGCGCCCCGAGGCTGCGTCCGTGCTGAGTAACACTCGCCAGTGCTCTCAAGAGGTCGGCAGCCGACGCGAGCGGCACCTCGGACTCCGGTTCGTAGCCGACGACACGGAACTGCGTCGGGGGTGCAGCGCGCGCGGCTGCCTCGGCCAGTAGCCGACTCTTGCCGCTGCCCGGATCACCGACGACTATCGCGGCAGCGACCTCGCCACGCTCGGCGGCGTGAACGATGTCACCGAGCCTCACCAGCTCGTCGACTCGACCGACGAACGCACTCATGTACCCAAGCGTACGATGAATCCTCCGGGACCGAAATCGCGCGCGAGGCCGGCTTTTGACGGGATGGAGCCTTTATGGAGCCCCGTGGTCGCAACCGGTGGCAACTGATCGCAAATGCAGCTGCTCGAAAAACGCCGAAAACAAGCCAAAACCGTTGCCGTGGGTTGCGACCGGTTGCCACCGACGTTCCATGGTAAGGAGGGGGTCGACGGTTCGAGTCCGTCAGAGGGCTCT
>JALYKU010000245.1 GCA_030774595.1 Chloroflexota bacterium
CCCCCGGAGCGTGCTCTTCAGGACGACGGACGCCGCGGCGATGGTCGAAACGTGCGCCGCCGTGGGCGCCGCGTACGCGCATCCGTGCTTTCGGCCGCTGACGCGGTCGGTGGTGGTCGCGCTCCACGCCGCCGGTCTGCTTGTCATGGCGCCGCACACGAACGATCTCGACGAAGCGCGAGCGTTCGCGGCGCTGGGGATCGACGTGCTCGCGAGCGACGACCCGCGCGTGCTGTCTGGTGCCTGAGGGCGTGAGCCAAAGTAATCCTGCGTGCCTTCCCATGATCGCGGCGATATCGGACAGCGGCCCCGCTGAGACGTTTCCTGCGGCGCCTTGGGTTCGTGCCGCGCGCGTTGACCGCATGCGCCGCTGGCCGCGACGGCGTTCGGCACTTTCGGTCGCTCCAATTCGGGGGGGTTTCTGAGGGGCCGAAGGCCCCCTCAATACACTACCGAGATGGCGGGCCAAAAGTTCTACCTCACGACGGCCATCGCGTACGTGAATTCGCTCCCCGGATTGCATCACGCGTACGAGTTCACGGGCGCGGACGCGCTCGCACGCTTCCATCGGCAGCGAGGTCGCGAGGTCTATTTCGTGACCGGCACGGATGAGAACGCGACCAAGAACGAGAAGGCCGCCGCGGAGGCCGGGGAGGATACGCGGACGTTCGTCGACCGCCATGCGGCCGCGTTCAAGCGGCTGTGCGACCAGTGGTCCATCTCGTACGACCGCTTCATCCGGACCACCGATGCCGACCACGTCGCGGCGGTACAGGAGTTCGTCCGCCGGTGGATCGCGAACGGCGACGTGTATCTCGCCAAGTACGAAGGGCTGTACTGCACGCGCTGCGAGGCGTTCTACGAGGAGTCAGACCTGATCGACGGACGCTGCGAGTTCCATCCGCAAAATGCCGACGCGATCCAGCGCGTTGAAGAGGAGAACTTCTTCTTCAGGCTGAGCAGGTACGAAGGCAGGCTGCGCGAGCTCTACGCGAAGGACCCTGACTTCTGCCTACCGGAGATCCGCCGAAACGAGGTGCTGGGCTGGCTGGACCGCGGGCTTCGCGACGTCAGCGTCTCCCGGCGGAACCTGAAATGGGGCATCCCGTTCCCCGACCATCCGGAGCACACGGTGTACGTGTGGTTCGATGCGCTCATCAACTACGTCACCGCGGCCGGGTTCGGTACGGACGAGGCGAAGTTCGCGCATTGGTGGCCCTGCGACGTCCACGTCATCGGCAAGGACATCAGCCGGTTCCACTGCCTGTACTGGCCGGCGATGCTCATGGCCGCCGGCATCGAGCTGCCCAAGCGCGTATTCGTCCACGGCTTCCTCGAGTACCGCGGCCAGCGCCTTTCGAAGTCGAGCGGGAACATGATCGACCCGATCGCGTCGGCCGAGCAGTGGGGCGTGGACGCCACGCGCTACCTGCTCCTGCGGGAAGCGCCGTTCGAGAAGGACACTCCGATCTCCCCCGAGCGTCTCGACGACCGCTTCAACGCGGATCTCGCGAACGGCCTCGGGAACCTCGTGCAGCGGACGCTGAAGATGTGCGAGCTCTACTGCGAGTCGCGCATCCCCGCACCGGACGAGCCGGGCGAGACGGACGCGTTCGTGCGCACGGCCGCGGAGTTCGCGCTCTCGCCGGCGGGACACGACCAGAGCGCGGCGCAGCTGCGCTTCGCGGCCGCGCTCGACATCGTGTTCGACATCGTCGCGCAGGCCAACAGGCACTACCAGGCGACGCAGCCGTGGCAGCTCGCCAAGGACCCGAGCCGGCGCGCGGAGCTCGAGACGGCGCTGTACACGGGGCTCGAAGCGGTGCGCGTCGCCGCGTACCTGCTCTGGCCGTACATGCCCGCGATCTCGACCCGGATCGTGGAGCAGCTCGGCGGCGTTCCACCCGAGCACGCCGAGTGGTCGAGCGTCGGTCGGTGGGGCGTCCTGCGCCCCGGCGATCCGGTGCGCGTCGGCGCTCCGCTCTTCCCGCGGCTGGAGCCGGCCCCGGCCTGATCGACCCGGCAGCGCGCGCGTGATCGACGCGCACGCGCATCTCACCGACGACCGATTCGCCGCTGATCTCGATGAGGTCATGGACCGCGCGGCGTCGGCCGGCATCACGCGGATCCTCACCTGCGGCGAGGATGTCGCGTCCAGCGAGCGCGCCCTCGAGATCGCGCGACGGCACCCCTGCGTCCGGGTCGCGGTGGGCATCCACCCACACCGCGCGGCGACGTGGGATGAAGCCGCGCCGGCGCGCCTGGCCGAGCTCGCGCGCGATGCGCGCGTGGTCGCGATCGGCGAGACGGGCATGGACCTCTCCGGCCGGAGTGCGCCGGAGGAGGCGCAGCGGACGGCCTTCGCCGCGCAGCTCGCGCTCGCCGCGGAGCTCGGCCTTCCCGTCGTGGTCCACGTGCGGGACGCGGGCGACGCCGCGAGACAGGTCGTCGACGGCGCCCCGCCGGTCCGCGGCCAGGTCCACTGCTACAGCGAGGGTCCCGCCGAAGTGCCGCTGTGGCTCGCGCGGCGGTTCATGTTGTCGTTCTCAGGCACGGTCACCTACCCGCGCGCGCGAGGCGTCGCCGCCGCGGCGCGGGCCGTCCGATCCGACCGGATGCTGCTCGAAACGGACGCGCCATACCTCGCGCCGCAGGTGCATCGCGGCCGCCGGAACGAGCCGGCATTCGTCGTGGCGACGCTCGAGCACGTGGCGGCGCTGCGGGGCGAGGCGGCCGGCCGGCTCGCCGAGGCCGTCGAGGGCAACGCCGCCGCGCTCTTCGGGAAGCGCTGGGGCTGAACCGTTGGCAGTGAGGGAACCGAAACACCCCGGCGGCCGTCACCACTTCAGCCGACCAACCGAAAGAAGGTGACGTGAGATGATGCGCCCCCTCCTCGCCCTCGCGACCACGGCCCTGCTCCTCGCGGCGTGCAGCGGCCAGCAGGCCGGCTCCGCGACCTCCGCGATCGGACGCGCCGAGCCCGCGCCCGCGGCCGACGGCAAGTCCGCCGTCGGCGCTCCCACGAGCCAGGACGGCGGCAGCGCGACGTCCACGCTGCCGGTGCCGCTCGGTCTCGACCCCGACCGCAGCGTGATCCTGACGGCGAACCTGAGCCTGCGCGCCACGGACCCCTGGGCGATCGCGGACCGGGCGCAGGCCGTCGCGTCGGGCCTCGGTGGCGACGTCATTGGGCTCCAGGAGAGCGGCTCTGGGGATGCGCGCTCGGCAACGCTCACTCTGCGTGTGCCTTCCGCTCGCTTCAACGACGCCCTGCGCGGCCTGAAGGCCCTTGACGCCGAAGTGCTCTCGTCGAACGTCGACGGCAAGGACATCACGGACCAGTTCGTCGACCTGCAGGCGCGGCTCGCGGCCAAGCAGGCCGAGGAGCAGCGCTATCTGGCGCTTCTCGCGCGGGCCGACAAGATCGACGATGTCCTGAAGGTCGACCAGGCGCTCGCCTCCGTCCGCACACAGATCGAGCAGCTCACCGGGCAGATCAACGGGATCAAGAGCCGCACGCAGTTCTCGACCATCACGGTCGGCATCGCGGGCGCAGCGCCGGCGAACGAGCCGACCGGCGGCTGGGACCCGGCGCGCACGGCTGCCCGGGCCACGGCGGCGCTCGGCGCGGTCTTCCACGCGATCGCTGACCTCGCGATCTACGCGATCGTCTTCGGCTGGATCCCGCTCCTTCTCATCGGCCTCGCGTTTGCCCTGACCCGCGTCCGCCGCGTCTCCGTCCCGGCCGCGTAGCGCGTCTGCCGACGCCACTCTCCCCGCTGTTGCACCATGCGGCGGGAGGTGGCGATGGAGCGGTTCGACTTCGTGGTGATCGGCGCGGGCACGGGCGGCGAGGCCGCCGCGTATCTCGCGCGCGAGCGCCGCGCGAGCGTTGCTTTGGTGGAGCGGGACCTGTACGGCGGTGCGTGTCCGTACTGGTCGTGCATGCCGTCGAAGACGCTGCTCCATGCGGCCGAGGACCATGTGCGCGGCGACCGGTACCCCTGGACTCGCGCCTCCGACCGGCGCGACTACATGATCGCCCGCGAAGGTACGGACTACCCGAGCGATGGATCGCACGTCCATGGGCTCGAGAAGGCCGGTGTGGTCCTGATCCGCGGCGAGGGGCGCATCGCGGGACCCGGACGGGTCGACGTCCGCGGCGATGGCGGAATTCGCCGCCTCGAGACCGCGCACATCGTCCTCGCGATCGGATCCTTCTCCAAGCTTCCGAGCGTCGAGGGGCTCGCCGCCGCGGAACCCTGGACCAACGTCCAGTACACCTCAATGCGGGAGCTGCCCGAGAGCGTCGTCATCCTCGGCGGTGGGCCGTCGGGCGTGGAGATGGCGCAGTGGTTCGCGCGGTACGGCGTCCGCACCGCGCTCGTGCATTCGGGGGAGCACCTCAATCCCCGTGACCACCCGCGCAGCTCGCGGCTCCTCGCGGACGTGCTGCGCCGCGACGGCGTGGACGTCAGGACCGGCGTTCGCGCCTCCCGCGTCCATGGCAAAGGGCCGGACGGCGAATACCGCGTCGACTTGTCGGACGGTTCGAGCGTCGCCGGCCGCGTCATCGCCGTCGGCATCGGCCGCACCTCGCCGCTCGCCGGAGCCGGCCTCGAGACCCTCGGCATCGACATCGCGGGGAGGGACGCGCTGAAGCCCGACGACCGCCTGCGCGTCGCCGAGAACGTGTACGCGGTCGGCGACGCCGCCGGCGGTCCGCTGAGCACGCATCTCGCGCACTACCAGGGCGAGATGGCGGTGCGGATCGCGCTGGGTGAAGACGTGAAGCCGGACTACTCGGCGATCCCGCAGGCCCTGTACACCGAGCCCGAGATGGCCGGCGTCGGCCTGAAGCTCGAGGAGGCCGCGCGGCGCGGGCACGACGCCTTCGAGGAGACGACCGACCTCGGGAAGTCGTCGAAGGGATACGTGACGGAGTCGGTCGGACACGCGACGATCGTCGTCGACCGCCGGGAGAAGGTGCTCCTCGGCGCGTTCATCGCCGGCCCCGGCGCTTCGGACGCGATCCACGAGGCCGTGCTCGCGATCAAGACGAAGACGCCGATAGCGGTCCTGGCCGACACGATCCACGCGTTCCCGACGACCTCGCGTGTTCTCGGAACGAGCTTCAGCCAGGCCGCCAAGAAGCTGGCCTGACCCGAGGTCCGGCTCACGGCACGGGGTCTGCTGCGCGTGGCGAACGTCCCGTGAGGCCGCCGGCAGAAGCGATCGCGGATCTCGCGCTGATCGTTGGGGCGATCGCGCTCGCCATCTTCCTCCTCGTCATCGGTCTTCTCCTGGCCGCGATCTGGCGCTTTCGAGTTCGGCCCGGTGCGCCGGAGCCGCGCCAGATCGCGGGAGACCTCCGCTTCGAGATCGGATGGACCACCGCACCGCTCCTCGCGCTCGCGGCCGTGTTCGTCCTGATGGTCGGCACGATGCGCGAGGTCGGTGGCTCGCTGCCGATCGGCGGTGGCAGTGACCGCCCGCCGCTGCACGTGACGGTCGTTGCGCATCAGTTCTGGTGGGAGTACCGGTTCGACGGAGGCGCCGTGGCGGCGAACGAGCTCCACATCCCGGTGGGCGTGCCGGTCGATCTGGACCTCGATGCGGCGGACGTCATCCACGATTTCTGGGTGCCGGCGCTCGCAGGCCTGACCTCACCAGCGTCGCCGACCGCCTGGATCGCGCGCAGCTGATCTCCCGGATCCTCGGCGGAGGCGGCGCCATGCCCGCGTACGCGAGCACGATGTCGACGGACGAGCTGAACGATCTCGTCGTGTTCCTGCTCACGAGGTCCGCGCGGGGGCGCTAAACGGTAGTCGTCGCGTAGGTCGGCCGCGAGTGACAGCGGTGGCAGGTACTCGCCGACAACGAGCGGATCCACCAGGCCCCTGTCCAGCGCCGTTCCTCCCGCGTCGTGAAGCGATACCGGTAGAGAAGAGCGCGCACGAATCGCGGTGCGCGCCCGGCGAACGGGTCGCGCCGCAGCAGCTTCAAGGTAGGCGTCCCGGGTTCAACCCGTCAGCGCAACGCGGAGGAGATGCGCGCACTTAAGGTTATCCACCCCGCAGCAGCAGTGGGAGGGGGTGCGGGGGAGGGCGGAGTGTGGATGAGCGCGCCGCGGGCGGCGGCCGGCGCATCGGGTCCCCGGGCTTGCCTTTGAACTCGTACTCGCGCCACGCCCTCGGCGCGGACCCGTCGGTACCCTCGATGACCAGCTCGTACCGCACCTTCGTGATGCTGCCGAACGCGCTGTATGTGTTCACCAGGCGGAGTGGATCGAAGCTGGAGTTCATGAGCTGGTCGCGCGATAGGAGGTTTCGCGCGGGCCGGTAGCTGAGCGCCACGACCAGCGCCGTCACCACGAGCACGAGCAGGTCGTGCCAGGCGGCCGGCGCCGCGGCAGGACGCGCGATCGGCAGCAGGGGGCCCAGCGCCGCGTCGTCGAAGCTCGCGACGGCGAGAACGATCGCGATGAAGTTCAGCCACGAGAAGTTGCCGCTGAGCACGAGCCACGACTGGGTGACGATGACGGCCAGGCCGGCGATCGTGGCGAGCGGCTGCGGGGCGAACAGGAAGAACGGCACGACAAGCTGAGCGAAGTGATTGCCCAGCACCTCGAGCCGGTGCAGGCGTTTGGGGAGATGGTGGTACCAGCTGAGCGGGTTTGGCATCGGCTGGGTCTCGTGGTGGTAATAGAGGCAGGTGAGGTCGCGCCAGCAGGGATCGGCGCGCAGCTTGATGAGACCCGCGCCGAACTCCACGCAGAACAGGAGCCAGCGGAACAGCCAGATCAGCGACGCGGGAACGGGCGCGGACGCCGGACCGAGGAAGATCGCGAGGAAGCCCGCCTCGAGCAGCAGCGTCTCCCAGCCGAATGCGTAGAAGGTCTGGCCCACGTTCACGATCGAGAGGTACAGCGCCCACAGAACGGCCCACGCGAGCATGGTCAGCGGTGCGGGCCAGCCGTCGGGGAGTCCGACCACCGCGATCGCGGTCAGGGCCACGCCGCTCCTCGCGAGGACGGCGAAGAGCCTGTCCGAGTAGCGGAGGTGGAAGACGCTGGGCGAACGCCGGAAGGGCACGACCGCGACGAACCGCGGCACGGGCAGCAGTCCCCGCTGCAGCCGCGTCCTGTCGGCGCGCGGCCGTCAGCGGACGGTCAGTGGGATGGCCACCTTGGAGAATTCGCTGCCGTCCTTCGGGCTGATCTGGAACACCTCGAGCGTGATCCTGCCCGCCGTGCTCGAGGGCAGAGTCACCTTCGCGTCGTAACCGCCCCACACCGCGGCCGTGCCGATGTTGGCTGTGCCGTGCGAGTTCGCGATGACGGCCCCACTCGCGTCACGGACGCGCCACACGTAACCGGCCTCGAACGCGCGCACGACCCCGCCGAAGTCGAATACCGTCCCCAAAGTCGCACCGGGAGCCGGCGCGTACACGACTGTGTTGCCGTCGTCGGAGATCGCGACGGGGGCGCCCCCGATGTCGATCACGATGCGCGCCGGGTCGAAGAGAACGGTCGCGCGCCACGGCCGCTGGTCGTCGAGGCCGAGCGAGTAGGCGATGCCCGTTTCCAGCTGGCCGCCCCGGCTCTGACTCGCGACGATCGCGCGCAGCGGCGACCGATCCACGAGCGTGGTGCCGGGCGTCGTCGTATCCTTCGCGCTCGGGACCTTCACCACCAGGACGTACTTGCCGAGCTCGGGGTGCGCGATCTCGTCGTTCGGACCTAGGTCCACCGAGAAGTCCGGGAGGTACCAGGCCGGCACCGCGGTGCCGTCGACGCGGATGACGAACCGCGCGAGAGCGGGCGCGAACTGGTCGACGGAATAGGTCGTCGTCAGTGAGGCCGAGATCGGCACTCCAGAAACGCTGTAGGGCCTGACGTCGCCCGGGTGCGCGTAGCCGAAGACGTCCTCCCGGCTCAACTGAGGCGCGACGGCGACCCCGCCGACGGAGGTCGGCTTGCCGCCGTTCTCCGTGATCGTCACGCGGCGGATGCCCGGCTCCTCCGTCGCGGTGTACACGAGCTCCTGCAGGAGACCACGGGCCTGGGCTTCGCTCGCGACCCTCCACCCGCCGGCCGGGAGCGCGAAGTCGACGCTCGCGGCGTCCCCGGTGACCGCGACCGAGGCGACGTGCAGCTGCGCCGGATCGGACAGCGGGAACGGGTTGAACGCTCCCGGCGAGATCGCCGGTGAGCCGGCGGGGTTCAGCGCGTCGAGCCGAGCACGGATCCGGTCTTCAGCGCTCGCTTGAGGACCGGCGCCGACGACGACCGCGCCGACCGGCGGCAGACCTTCGCGCGGGAAAAACACGCGCACAGAAGCGGCCGGCGCCGGGGTACTCGCGCCGACCGGAGGGGTCGCGCTCGGCGACGGGGAAGGCGTCGCGGAGGCCGGGGTGGGGCTCGCGCTGGGTGCCGTGGCGATCGAGCGCTCGCGGTCCGCGCGGAGCTCTCCGAGCCAGGAGCCGATCGCCACGGCGAGGACGACCGTCGCGGCCGCGCCGAGGATCGCCACGAGCGGGAACCGGCGGGGCGGCCGCGCCAGGCGTTCGGCGATAAGTGACTGCGCGAAAGGGGTCTGCGGTGGCGACCCGGCGTCGATCGACCGTGCCAGCGCTTCGCCCAGGGTCCGATCGTCGTTCGGAATGTCGTTACTCACGGCATCGCACCCCGGGCGAGCTTGCCGGCGAGATGCAGCTGGCGGAGCTTCGCGAGCGCCTGGTGCAGCGTTGCGCCGACGGTGTTGCTCGTCATCGCGAACGCGGACGCGATCTCGTTGTAGGACAGGCCGTAGTAGAAGCGCGCGACGACGACCGCCCGCTGCCGCGGCGGGAGCTGGCGCAGGGCGGCGATCAGGTCCGCGCGATCGATGGCGGCGTCGAACGGTGAGCCGGGTGCCGGACGATCCAAGGCCGGCCAGCGCTCGGTGCGCCGCCGCACGCGACGATCGCGGAAGAGCTCGCGGGTCGCGACGACCAGGAGCCAGGCGCCGGGCCTCGCGACGCGGGTGGACCACGCGGGACCTTCGCGGTGAGCTCTCACGAACGCCTCCTGTGCCGCGTCTTCGGCGGCATCCAGGTCGCCGCCACACGCGACGAGCGCGCGGAGTAGCCGGGGGTACTCACGGTCGTAGAGGTCCCGCCACTCGGTACTCATCGCTCCTACGATGAACGAGTCCGGGCGGGCGCCATTTCTTTAGCGACGCGGCGGCGACGTGTGCTGGGGAGCTGACATCGCGCGTGCGGCGTCAGCGCCGACCTGGGCCGCCACTTCCTCAGCGGTGCGAGCAAGGGACGCTCCCCGGCGCACGGCGGCCGGGGCGGCCTGGGATCAGCGGCGGAGGCGGCCCCGCCGGGCGGCGCGAGATGCGGCGAGCCCGATGCCGACCAGCGCGGCCACGAGCGCCACCGGCAGGAGTGCCTCCAGCGCGCCGGAACCCGCGTCAGGGTTGATGCCGAACAGCTGCTCGATCCAATCCATGATCACACCTCCGCAGGACACCATTATCCCGGCTCTCGATCCGGTGCCTCGCGGCGCCCCGGAGCCTGCCACCATGGTGGCTGGTTCGTGCTACCGTCCCCACCGGCGTCGTGGGGGTACTCGGCAGACGCCTCGGATCGGCCGTCGCATTGGTCGTCATCTTCGTGCCGGTGCTCGTTCTGGGACCGGTGGCTGGAGTGGTCATAGACTGCTTCAGCCGGAAGGGAATCCTCGTCGCGTCGGACCTCTTCCGGGCGGCGCTCGTGCTCTCACTCCTCTGGCCGCAGGGCGTATGGCACGCGTACCTCGTCGCGGCGGGTCTCTCGACGGGGAACGTGTTCTTCAACCCCACGGTGAATGCGGTGATCCCGGCCCTGACGACCCCTGAGCAGCGCCTGGCGGCGAACTCGGTCTCGTGGTCCACCGGTCGGCTCGTCCAGATCGTCGCGGCCTCGGTGGCCGGCGGCGTGATCGCGCTCGTTGGGACGGGTCCGGCGTTCGCGCTGAACGCCGCGAGCTTCGTCGTCTCCGCGCTGCTCATCGCCACGCTCGCGCTGCCACAGCACGCGGGCCAGCTCGGCGGTGAAGCGAGGCGCGGCCTCTCCTCGTACTTAGCGGATGCCCGCGCCGGTCTCGCCTACGCGCGTCGCGACCTCTTCGTCTCGCGGCTGCTCGTGGTCCAGTCGCTCGCGTCGTTCGCGGTCGGTGGCACCGGGGCGATGCTCGTCGTGCTCTCTGAGCGCCACCTCCACCAGCTGCCGGAGGGGTTCGCCTGGCTCATCGGTGCGATCGGCGTCGGCGCGCTCCTCGGGCCGCTCATCCCCAACACGTTCGCCCGCGACTACCGGGATGCGCGCTGGCTCTTCGTCCCGTACCTCATCCGCGGCGTCGGCGACGTCCTGATCGCGGTGTTCACGCCGCTGCCCGTCGCGCTGCTGATCCTCTTCGTCTATGGCCTGAACACGAGCACAGGAATGGTCGTCTTCAACAGCACGATCCAGAGCGCGATACCGGAGGCGCTGCGGGGCCGCGTGTTCA
Source organism: Chloroflexota bacterium (assembly GCA_030774595.1). The sequence continues at coordinate 10,538 of JALYKU010000245.1, forward strand.
CGCTGCTCGATGTGAGCTGGAGCACGATGCGGCTCCTCTCGCTCGGGCTCGGCGCGCTCGTCGTCGACCGTCTCGGTGTGGAACCGCTGCTCTGGGCCGGCGGGTCGCTGCTATTCATCGCAGGAGCGCTCGGCCTAGCGTTTCTCGGCCGCACGAGGTTCGCTTCGGACGCGCTCATCGCGCCATAGGCAGCCGCCATCTCTTGCCTCGGCGACTTGCCGGTGCGCAGGGTTGGCTCTCGCGGTCTCGGTTTCGCGCAAGTCTTCCGCGGCGCCAGACGCTTTCGCTACGTCCTGCGAACCGCGGTCGTGTGCCGCACTTGATGATCCATCGCCCAGATCGCAGGGCAGCGTTCGTCCGCCAGGCGCTTGACGCGCGCGACGTCGGCGTCGGAAGCGTCGGTCTGCACCTCGATCTCGAACCGGAACTCATCGAGCGGCTCGACGTCCGCCACACCGAGCGCGCCGCGGAAGTCGACGTTGAGCCGGAGCCGCGCGCGCAGGCCCTTGAGCGCAAGGCCCGCCACAGCCGCCTGCATGGCGAATGTGGAGGCATAGCACGAGAGCGCGCCCCAGAAGCAGTAGATCAGCGGAGAGGGCGCGCGGCCGTCCCCGCTGAGGAACGCCGGGAAGTCGGCCTCGAAGACGGTCTCACCCTGAGGGAACTTCACGGTGCCGCCGAACTGCGGCCGGGACTCCTCGACGCGCCACTCACCGACGAGATCGACCTTGACCTGCGCCGCGCCGGGATCGGTGCTCGCCTTCTCCGCGGTCCGCCGTGCATTCTCCACTCGGACGTTGTGCATGGTCGTCATCGCTCACCTCCCAAGGGCGCCTCGGGCGCCCGAGTCGACCCATAGTGCTGATCTGCGCGGCGGCGCGCTCACAACTCTGGTGGACCGCGGCGAGCCTCCACGAAGCCGGATCGCGCGATCGATCAGGCAGCCCCTGCGCGGACGGCATGGCCTCGGGCCCTCTGCGGCAGTATGGGTGCGTGACGAGCGGGCCGCGCGGGTGGCGAGGGCAGCCACATTTGAATGCCGGCCGAGTCGGAGCGGACCGAGCCCGGTCGGCTTGCATCACCGGGACCCAGGCGCCCGTCAGCGGGGTGCCGCGGCCCCGCCCGGACCACGCGCGCGCGATGGCCCGCATGGCGCTGGGCATGCTCGCGTACGTGCGAGACCAGCAGGCGGCGGACGCTCGGTGCCTGCGGTTTCGCATCGGCATCAACTCGGGTCCCGTGATCGGCGGAGTGATCGGCACCAGCAAGTTCGTCTTCGACATCTGGGGCGACCCGGTCAACACCGCGAGCCGCATGGAGTCGCACGGCGCGCCCGATCGCATCCAGATCACGCAGGCGACTATGAGCTCGTGAGGGACGAGTTCATCTGCGAGCCGCGCGGCACGATAGAGGTGAAGGGAAAGGGATGTCGAAGGGCGAAATGAGCCGCCTGCTGCCGGATGCCCGGCCCGGCACGATCGCCATCGCGGCGGGGCTCGGCGCGGCGAGCTCCGCCGCGAAGCTGATGCGGCTCGGCGCGATCCTGACGGTCTCGGCCCTCGTGCTCTCGGCGTGCGCGGTCTCGCGTCTGGAAGGCACCGACCTCGGCGCGACGCCCGCGCCGGACTTCACGCTCACCGACGCGCTAACCGGTTCCGATCTCGCCCTCTCGTCGCTCCGTGGCCGGATCGTCGTGCTCAGCTTCCTCTACACCCATTGTCTCGACACGTGTCCGCTCACGGCCGAGCGATTCCGCCAGGCGCAGGCGGCGCTGGGCGACGACGCCGCGAAGGTCGAGTTCGTGGCGGTCTCGGTCGATCCGGCCGGCGACACGGTCGAGAGTGTGCGGGCGTTCTCGCAGGAACACGGCCTTGGCCAACGCTGGCACTACCTGATCGGGGAACGCGCCCGCCTCGCCGGCGTCTGGGCGCTGTACGGCATCGGCGTGATCGACAATGGGACCGCGGTCGTGCCGCACAACGACGCCCTCTACTTGCTCGACAGTCAAGGGCGCGAGCGCGTGCTGATGCACTCGAGCGCGCCAGCGGACACGCTGGCCAGGAACCTACGGCTCTTGCTGCAGGCATGACGCGGAGGTGAACCGCCGGGAGGAGCCTGTGGCGGGTTTCTTTCCGGCTTCTCGGCGAGCGCCTGTCCGATTTCGCGGCGCAGGATGGCCGTGGTGGAGCCCGTCGTCAGACGGGTTCCAGTGAATCGATGATGTCTTTGACGCTGAAGTCGGCCGCGCCGACGCAGCGATCGGCCGCGCCGTAGTACACGCGGATCTGCGAGGGGTCGTTCAGCGCGACGTGGCCGCACGAGTAGACGACGTTGGGGAGGAACCCGTGCGTCTCGAACGGAAGCTCCGGGACGAGGATGGGCTCGGGCGAGCGGCGCAGGACCGATGATGGATCGCACCCGTCGAGCAGCACGGCGCCGAGCGCGTAGCGGCCGTCGCCGTCGACACCGTGATAGATCTCGAGCCAGCCACCCGGCACGCGGAAGGGCACCGTGGACGCGCCGGTGTGGCGCTCGTCCCAGCGGCCGTGACGCGGCATCACCAAGGGCTTGTAGCGTCCCCACGGAAGGCGGCTGTCCGGTACGGCGATCCACATGCCGAGCACGTGGTCGAACGAGCTCGGCATCGGCCGCATCAGCGCGAGGAACCGGCCACCCAGCTGTTCGGGGAAGAGCGCGACATCCTTGTGGTCGGGGAGCGTCATGGCGCCTTCTCTCGAGAAGGTGCGGAAATCGCGCGTCGTCGCGAGGCTCGTCGTGATGCCGAGCCGCGACACCGAGACGTAGGTGATGTACCAGGTGTCGCCGATAAGCGTCGCGCGCGCATCCTCGCAGCCGTATTCCTCGAGGGCCGAAGCCGGTGCGATAGCGGGCGCGTCGTCGATCCGGAAATTGATCCCATCACGGCTTCGCGCGACGCGCAGGTGGGACATCTGCGTTAGGTACACCAGCCGCCGGCCCAGCACCGGGTGGGGCAGGCTCACGGCCCGAGGGTCGCCGGTGTCGAGTCCCGGCAGGTCGCGCGGGAGGTAGGCGACGACGACGGCCGGATCGGCGCGCCGCGGGTCGAGCAATGCGATCGGGACCACATCATCCGGGCGGTGACCGCTCGCCAGCGGCCGCAGCAGCGGGTGCGCGCCGCCCAGATCGAGCGTCAGCGCGTCCGCGGGCAGGGAGCCGTGGTCGCTCGCCCGCTCCGCGACCCGCAGAAGCAGAACGAACTCGTCATCCACGCGCGCCGCGGCCGGGTTCAGCACCGCCACGACCTCGAAGCCGGGCAGCGAGGGCCGGACGTCCGAAGGCTCGATGAGCGGACCCGCCCCGACTCGGGTGGCCAGCGGGGAAAGGGTCCGCGGCGGCGCAGCGGTCTCAAGCACTGTCCACCCGCTACGCAAGCGCCATACCAAGCTGACGACCGGTGGTGCGATAGCCACGCCAGGGATGGGCCAGCCAGCCGCGCGCGCGGTGCCACGGCGGTCCGGTCATCGTAGGGATCCCTCCCGCACCCGCCGCGTATCCTCCGCGGATGGCCCATGACGTTCGCGTGCGCCCACTGACCGAGCTCGATATCGATGGCATCACGCGGATCGACGAGCGCATCACCGGCCGTTACCGCCCGGACGTGTGGGAGCAGCGCGTCGGCTACTACATACGGCGCGACCCTGACTCCTCCCAGGTCGCCGAGAGCGGCGGCCGGGTGATCGGCTTCATGCTGGGCGAGGTCCGGGGCGGCGAGTTCGGACTGGAGGAGCCCACCGGGTGGCTCGAGTTCTTCGGCGTGGACCCGGACGCGCGTGGCCGCGCGGTCGGCCGGAGCCTCTGCGAGGCGCTGCTCGCGTATTTTCGCGAGAACGGCGCGCACATCGCGCGCACCATGGTCGCGGCGAGCGATGCTGACATCGCCGGCTTCCTCGCCGCCATGGACTTCGTCCCCGCGCCACTGACCGCGCTGGAGAAGCGTCTCTAAGAGGGGAGCATGCCGGGCCCTGCACGGCCCTGCCGGACCGCTACTCTGGTGTTCGTGAGCGACGAGATCCGCGACCTTCCTCCGGCCTATCACGGCGCCGTCCTGCACTGGCAGCGGCACAACTTCCCCGAGTACGCGCGGCTGCCGGAGGAGTGGGAGCGGTTCTTCCCGAAGGAGCCGCAGTTCTGCCTGTGCGCCCGGCTCGCGCAGAACGTGCGCGACGACATCGAGGTCGGCGACCGGGCGGGAAGCCCGAAGGCGACGGAGCCGAAGGACCTCGACCCGGAGGCGGCGCGCCAACTGCTTGGCATCATCCGGGCGCAGGCCTCGACCGAGTTCGGCTCGATCCAGCAGCATCAACAGACGCTCGCCCGCGCGCAGGACCAGACCGACCAGGCGTGGGTGCTCCGTGTCATGGCCGAGGAGCTGCGCCACGGCTACCAGATGATCCATTTGCTCACGAGCGCCGACTGGTCGCCGGCGACGGACCAGAGGCCGGCCGACATGGTCGAGGAGATCCTGTCGATGAAGACGGGGTCGCACGTCCTCGCCGCGTTCAACCTCGAATACGACAGCTTCGTCGACAACGTCGTCTTCGCGGCGTTCATCGACCGGGTGGGGAAGTACCAGCTCACCATGCAGAAGGTGAACGCGTACAAGCCGATGGCGGCGAGCATGCCGCCGATGCTGCGCGAGGAGGCGTTCCACCTGGCGGCCGGCGTGATCCCGATGCGGCGCTGGGCCGAGGCGGCCGCCGACCCGGATGCGCTCATCACGATGCCCGCGCTCCAGAAGGCCGTGTGCAAGTGGTTCCCGCGCGGGCTCGAGATGTTCGGCGACGAGCGCGGCGGCGAGACGAACGTGAAGCTCGGCCTGAAGGACAAGGCGAACCGTGAGGCGCAGGACCTGTACGTGGCCGAGTGCGAGCAGATGCTCGACGACCTCAACCGGCGCCACGTGCGCGCGCGCTTCCCAAAGCTCTCGCGCGAGGAAGCTGACGCGCTCTACGCGCGGGTGCAAGCGGACCGCGGCGATGCGGACGGCGTGTCGTGGGATCGCGACCTGCTCAAGCTGCCGGACCGCGGCTTCTTCCGCCGCCGCGGCGAGTTCGCGTTCCAGCCCATCGGCTTCGGCGGCGAGCGGTTCGACGACATGGAGCACTACATCGGGCACGTGCGAGACCGTCTACCGGAGGCCTACCTCGCCTCGCTCGACGTCAAACACTGGGCCGACCTGCAGCGCGCGGTCGCCGCCGGGACCACCGCGCTGAAGGACGCGATCAAGAGCATGCCGCGCCTGGCGCGCGTCGGCGGCGCGTGCCCGTGCGCGAACTCCGTGCGGTGGGTGATGGAGGGCGACGCCGCCGCGTAGCGGCTGGACTTCGGCGCTCGCGGGTCTAGGCTCCTACTACAGCGGCGTAGGAGGATGCCACGGATGATCCGCCCCGAGACGTCCCGCGATCCACGCCTGGGTCCCTCCCGGCGGCGCATGCTCCGGCTCGGTCTTCTCGGAGGTTCCGGCTTCGCGTGCGCCGAGCTCTTCGCGAGCGTCGTGCCGTTCATGCGGGTCCAACGCGTCGTCGGCCTCGGTGTACCCGTGCCCGTCGGGAAGCGCGAGGAGATCCTCGACCGCTTTCGCGCCACCGACGACCGCCCCATCCTGTTCGCCGCGGGAAAGTTCTTCCTCCTCCACGCGCCCGGCGGGATCGTCGCGGCGTACCGCAAGTGCACGCACCTCGGATGCAGCGTTCCCTTCGATGCCGCCGAGGACCGCTTCCATTGCCCGTGCCATCAGTCGGTCTACGACAAGCGCACCGCGGTCGTCATCAGCGGGCCGGCGCCGAAGCCTCTCCAGCTCTTCCACATCACCACACAGGAGGGGACGCTGGTCGTCGACACGAATCCGCTGAGCGTCATCGATCGCCGCGCCAACGCGTGGGACCCCGCGGTGCTCGAGGTCTCGGAGTAGCGCGGAAGGAGCGGCTGGGAAGAGTCGGGCCCCGAGCGCGCATGCGGGGGACGGATCCTCGCCCTGACCCGCGCCGGGTCAGGTCCTGCTGTGTCACGTGGGTGTGTTACCTCAAGACGCGTCAGCGCCCCTCCGGCTCAGGGCCGACGAGAGCCTGACCCGCGCCGTGGAGCTGTGATCCAGGGCGCGGCGCCGATGTCGCGAGCGACGCGAGGCCGATCGCCGCCGCGGTGCCGAGCTGCGCGATCTCGCCTTCCGCCAGCGCGCGCACGAGGCGCGGCAGCGGCATGAGCTCGACGGCGATCTCCTCGAGGTCTCCGCTCGCCGGCTCGGCCACGCGCGAGGCACCACGGGCGAGGAACGCGTGCATCTCGCCGCAGCCGGTGTTGCCGTCGACGACGAAGCGCCCGAGCGATGCCCACGACGTCGCGGCGTAGCCCGTCTCCTCGAGGAGCTCGCGCCGCGCGGTGGCTTCGGGATCCTCGCCCTCCTCGAGGTATCCCGCCGGTAGCGAGATCGCCACCCGCCGCGCGCCGTGCTTGTACGAGCGCTCGATGACCACGTCGCCACCCTCGGTCAGCGCGACGACGGCGGCGTAGTCGCGCAGCCGGACCCAGTTGAAACCCTCGACCACCCGGCCGTCCGGCAGCCTCACGCGCTCGTCGCCGACCGCGACCCAGGGCGGCCGCTCGAGGAGCGTGCGGCGCGAGAGGGTCTTCCACGCGCGCGGGGCGGCGCTCACGAAAGGGCGAAGCGCTCGGGGATCACGAGAGGCGGAAGCGTTCGAGCTTCTTCCGGTCCAGCGTCATCCCGAGGCCGGGCCCAGTGGGCACGGCGAGCATGCCGTCCCGCGGCTGGGGGAACGGCTCCTCGAAGATGTCGAGCAGCGGGTTCGAGATGAACATCCACTCGAGCCGGTACAGCTGTGGCACCGCGGCCGCGAGGTGCAGCGAGGCGACGTGGGCGACACCGCAGGAGAAACCGGTGTGCGGGGCGTAGCGGACGTTGTGCGTGTGCACGAGCGCGCCCAGGCGCTTGGCAGCCGTGAACCCGCCGACCCGGGCGACGTCGGGCTGCACGATGTCCAGGGCGCGCCGCCGCAGGAGCTCGCGGAAGCCGAACAGCCCGAACTCGGACTCGCCGGCGGCCACCGGGATCGGCTGGGACCGCCGGATGAGCTCGTATCCGTCGATGTCGTCGGCGTACACCGGCTCCTCGATGAACGCGAGGTCGTACCGCGCGATCTCGTGGCAGACCTTGATCGCGGTCGCCGCGTCGTACGCGCTGTTCACGTCCGCGCCCATCTCGACGTTCGGACCGGCCGCTTCGCGGCACACGCGCACGGCCTCGACGTCCGATCGCAGGCCGCCCCACTCCGCCGACCGGCCGAGCTGCATCTTGAACGCCCGGTGGCCGTTCGCGACCTGTTCCGCAGTCTCGCGCGCCATGTGATCGAAGTCCGCCGTGTATACCTTCGACGCGTACACCGGGACTGCGGTCCGTCCCGCGCCGCCGAGCGCCTTGTAGAGCGGCACGCCCTGGGACCGCGCCACGATGTCCCAGAGCGCCTGGTCGAGGCCGCTCATCGCCTCCTGGACGAATCCGCGGTAGTGGCCCCACGCGCGCAGCTGGCGGAACATGTCGTCCCAGAGCCCCTCGGTGTCGCGCGGATCCCTGCCCTCGATCACGGGCCACAGGAGGTCGCGGACGACCCGTTCGACCACGCGGGGGGCCTTGCGCGCGATGCACTCTCCGACGCCCGTGATCCCGTCGTCGGTCGAAACCTCGACGACCGTGGCCGTGAACGTCCCGTAGCTGCCTGCGCCGAACTCCAGCGGGCGAGCGAGGCCTCGCGCGGCCACGCCGGGCGCCTCGAGCACCCACGTGTGGAGCTTGGCGATCCTCAAGCGCGGTCCTTCGCAGGCAAGGGTGCCAAGGTTAGTGGAGAAGTCCGCCCACGGCGCTTGACAGTTTTTCGCGCTGCCGTAGGCTGTTAGCAGTCGAGCCCGGCGAGTGCTAAATCCAAGACCGGACAGTCCGCCTACCTCGCTGTCCGGGACTACATCACCAGAAGGGAGCGCAGCGAATGGCAGTCGCGGAGAAATCCAGCAAGGACACGAAGGAACACAGCACCAAGGGATCCAAGGCGTCGAAGCTCAAGCTCAGGCCCCTCGGCTCACGCGTGGTCATCAAGGCCCTCGAGCGCGAGGAGATGACGAAGAGCGGGATCGTGCTGCCGGACACCGTGAAGGAGAAGCCCCAGGAGGGCAGGGTCCTCGCGGTCGGCCCGGGCGACCGCCACCCGGACACGGGCGAGCGGATCGCGGTCGAGCTCAAGGAGGGGGACCGCGTCCTCTTCCAGAAGTACGCCGGCACTGAATTCAAGCTCGACGACGAGGAGCTCCTGATCCTTTCGGAGAAGGACGTCCTCGGCATCGTCGCGTCGTAGAGCGGGAGGAGAACGTATGGCGAAACAGCTGGTATTCACGGACGACGCGCGAAAGGCGCTGAAGCGCGGCGTCGACACCATGGCCAACGCGGTCAAGACGACCCTCGGCCCGAAGGGCCGGAACGTCGCGGTCGACAAGAAGTTCGGCGCTCCGACGGTCACCCACGACGGCGTGACCGTGGCGCGCGAGATCGAGCTCGAGGATCCGTTCGAGAACATGGGTGCGCAGCTCCTCAAGGAAGCCGCCACCAAGACCAACGACATCGCCGGTGACGGCACGACCACCTCGGTCATCGTCGCTCAGGCCATCGTCCACGAGGGTCTTCGCAACATCGCGGCGGGGGCGAACCCGATGCTCCTGAAGCGCGGTCTCGAGAAGGGCGTCCTCGCGGTCGTCGGCGAGATCAAGTCCCAGGCCACCGAGGTCAAGGGCAAGGACGAGATCGCGCAGATCGCCGGCATCTCCGCCGCGGATTCCGAGATCGGCGACCTCATCGCCCAAGTGATGGACAAGGTCGGACGCGAGGGCGTGATCACCGTCGAGGAGTCCAAGGGCCTTCAGTTCGAGACCGAGTTCGTCGAGGGCATGCAGATCGACCGCGGGTACATCTCGGCGTACTTCGTCACGAACGCCGATCGCATGGAAGCGGCGATCGACGACCCGTACATCCTCATCACTGACAAGAAGATCTCCGCGATCACGGACATCCTGCCGGTGCTCGAGAAGCTCGTGCAGGTCACCAAGAACCTCGTGATCATCGGGGAGGACGTCGACGGCGAGGCTCTCGCCACGCTCGTCGTGAACAAGCTCCGCGGCACGATCAACGTCCTCGCGGTGAAGGCGCCCGGCTTCGGCGACCGCCGCAAGGCGATGCTCGAGGACATGGCGATCCTCACCGGCGGCAAGGTCATCAGCGAGGAGGTCGGACGCAAGCTCGACGCGACGACCGTCCAGGACCTCGGCCGCGCGCGCCGTGTGACGTCGAACAAGGACGAGACGACCATCGTCGAGGGCCACGGCAGCCAGGACGCGATCATGGCGCGGGTCAAGCAGATCAAGGCCCTCATCGAGGAGACCACCAGCGACTTCGACAAGGAGAAGCTCCAGGAGCGCCTCGCCAAGCTCGCCGGCGGCGTCGCCGTCATCAAGGTGGGCGCGGCCACGGAGGTCGAGCTCAAGGAGAAGAAGCACCGCGTCGAAGACGCCCTCTCGGCGGCGCGTGCCGCTGTGGAGGAGGGGACGGTCCCGGGCGGCGAGATCACGATCATCAACGCGATCCGGGCGCTCGACAGCGTCAAGGCCGCGGGCGACGAGCTCACCGGCGTGAACATCCTCCGGCGCGCGCTGGAGGAGCCATTCCGGCAGTTGTGCGTCAATGCGGGTCAGGACGGCGCGGTCATGCTCGAGCAGGTCCGCCGCAAGCAGGCCGAGACGGGCTCGAGGTCGTGGGGCTTCGAGGTCGTGGCGAACGGCATCGTCGACCTCCAGAAGGCCGGGATCATCGACCCGGCGAAGGTCGTGCGCTCCGCGGTGGAGAACGGCGCCTCGATCGCCGCGATGATCCTCACCACCGAGGCGCTCATCACGGACATCCCCGAGAAGGAAAAGCAGTCCGCGGGCATGCCCCCGGGCGGCGGCATGGACTACTAGCGGCACCACGCGTCAGTCGCGAACGACAGAAGCCCGGGGCGCGAGGCCCCGGGCTTCGCGCGTCACTGGGGCGGGGCGATCCTCGACTGCATGATCACGGGGCCCTGGCGCGGTCCCTCGGCGCGATGCTCGACGGTCAGCGCGCAGCGGTCGAAGCCGTTCGTGGAGGCCCGGAGCTCGACCAGCTGAGACTGGCTGCCGTCGGGTGAGAAGTCCGCCGCGCGCACCCAGCGCTCGTCCGGGTTGATGAGCCAGACCGTGTAGCGCTCGCCCGATGCCAGCGGGTGAAGGTCACGGAAGACCACGAAGGGTGGCCCGCTCACGCGCGGCGCGACGATGAGGCCGCCGGATCCCGTCCAGCCGTCGGTGCCGGCCATGTACCACGTGCGGCCTCCATCGCCGAGCCGCTCGGCGATCGCGAGGTAGCGGTCACGGTCGGACGCCGCCGCTCTCTCGTCGTCGAGCGCCCGAAGATCCACCACGGCGAGGACACCGACGGCCGCGGCGAGGACGGCGGCTGTGATCCACGATCGGCGCGGCATCCACTGCCGGTCGGGGGGCCCCGGTGCCGGCGCGGCCTGCGCCCGGGCGGAGGCGAGCAC
>JALYKU010000246.1 GCA_030774595.1 Chloroflexota bacterium
GAGCTGGCTCACGTCGGTGGCGGCGCGGATGGGTGAGCTGCCGAGGGGCGCGGGAGGATGGGCGACCGCGCTCGAGGCCGCGCGGCGGATGGGAGACCCCGTTCAGGAGGCGACGGTCCGCCGGCAGCGCGCGCTCGGCCTGGCCGCCGGCGCCGACCCCGACTGGCCGGCGATCCTCGAGGACCTCGAGCGCGCGGCCGCCCTGTTCGAGGCGAGCGAAGCGCGTCCGGCTCTCGCGCGCACACTCAGAGACCAGGGACGCGCGCTCGACGCGTTGGGCCGTCGCGACGACGCCGCTGCCGCCCGCGCGCGGGCCGCGCAGCTCGGTCGCGAGATCGGCCTGCGCGACGCGTCCGGCGCCTGACGGACACCCCCGGCCGTGGGCCGTGCGCACCCTCTTGCCGATGAGCTCGTGATATGACGGCACCCTGAAGTGGACACGCGATCGCGCCATATCGCGCTCGTGTGCGAAGGCCCTGACCGGCCCGGCATCCTGCACCAGATCACCCGGGTGATCCTGGCGCACCGCGGCAACATCACGGAGATCGACATCCCCGAGCGCGGCGAGCGCGCCCGGATGCATGTGGAGATCGACCTGCCAGCGGACCGCGAGACGGACAGGCTCGTTGCGGACCTGCGGGCGCTCGACGTGCTCGAGCGGGTCGACTCCGTCCCCTCCATGATCGAGGTCTACGGGAAACGGATCATCGTCGTCGGGGGCGGGGCTCAGGTCGGCCAAGTCGCGATCGGCGCGATCTCGGAGGCCGACCGCCACAACATCCGCGGCGAGCGGATAAGCGTCGACACGATCCCGATCGTGGGTGAGCAGAACCTCGCCACGGCCGTCCGCGCGGTCGCGCGCCTCCCGCGCGCCGTGGCGCTCGTACTCGCGGGCGCGCTCATGGGCGGCGAGATCACGGCCGCCGTGGAAGAGGTGCGTCGGCGCGGGATCCTCGTCATCAGCCTCAACATGGCCGGCTCCGTCCCGCGTGCCGCCGACCTCGTCGTCAGCGATCCAGTGCAGGCCGGAGTGGTGGCGGTCATGGCGGTCGCGAAGACCGCAGCGTTCGACATCACGCGCCAGCGAGGCAGGACGTATTAGGGACTTGGCCGACCCGGGCTCGGATGCTACCGTGACGGCGATGCGCTCTCTCGTCCTCGGCATCGGTGTCATCGAGCTCCTTATTGGGGGCTTGGACGCCGCTGGGAGGAACACCGGGAGCGCGTAGGCAGCGCAGATCGGACCGTCAAGACCTCCCAGATCGGGAGGTCTTTTGTTTTGACCTCCCGCCCGCAGGGTTCTTGCGCTTCAAGGAGGATCGTGGAGAGCGCGGCATCGCGGGCCTACGCGCTGGCGTTCCAGGGCGAGCGCGCGCTCGGTGCGCGAACCCTCCAGCGGGCGGTGCTCGGGGCGCTCTCGCCTCCCGCGCGGGTGGTCCGCGCGCGCGGCGCGACCGTGCTCGCCGTCCTGCACCTCGATCCCGACGCCGAGCCACGCGCGGTCACGGCGACGCTCCGGCGACGCGTCGCGGAATCCGTCGAGGACCCGGGTCTGTCGGTCGGCATCGGCGGCCCGCGCGACCGCGAGCGGTCGCTCCAGCTCGTCGCCCTTCACGCGGAGCAGGCGGTCCGGCTCGGCCGCGCGCTCAATGGCCACGGGCAGGTGACCGCATTTGGCGACCTCGGCGCGTACTGCTTCGTGCTCGGCCGCCCGGCCGCGGAGATCCGCGGCTTCTGCCAGGCCATCCTCGGCCCGCTCGCGGAAGGCGCCCACCGCGACGAGCTGCGGACACTGGAGGAGTTCCTCCGAGCGCACGGGAGCGTGAACGCGGTCGCCCGTGCCCTGTTCCTGCACCGCAACACCGTCCGTCAGAGGCTGAAGCGCATCAGCGAGCTCACCGGCGCCGACCTGGGGGATGCCGGCGCGCGGATCCAGCTGTACCTCGCGGTGCTCGGGCAAAAGGCGCTCGCGGAGCTCGCCTCGTGACTGTGCACAGTGCACCGACTTGCGCTCGGACCGTTGACGCGCGCGTCGCGCATCCGCCAAGGTCGATTCCTCTGATGCCCCGTCTCCTTGTCCTCTCGCTTGTCGGCATCGTCCTTATTGAGGGCGATCGGAGGCGGCTGGGAGGCTAGCGCTACACCACTCACAACGGCGACGATGAAGGCCTCCCGGCAACGGGAGGCCTTCTTTCATTTCCGCGAAGGGAGGTCCGACGGTGACGACGCTCGCGCAGACCATGGCGATCGAGACCACGACCCCCGCGCGGCGCGGCGCCGACCTGGTCTGGCGCGCGCTCGAGCGGGCGGGTGCGGACGTCGTCTTCGGTTACCCCGGCGGTGCCTGCCTGCCGCTGTACGACGCGCTGCCCGACCACCCAGGCGTCCGTCACGTCCTCGTGCGGCACGAGCAGGGCGCGGCGCACATGGCCGACGGCTACGCGCGAGCCGCAGTTCGCGTCGGCGTCTGTGTCGCCACGTCTGGTCCCGGCGCCACCAACCTCGTCACCGGACTGGCCTGCGCGTACATGGACAGCGTGCCGGTGGTCGCGATCACCGGGCAGGTGTCGACGCCGCTCATGGGGCGCGACGCGTTCCAGGAGACGGATGTGCTCGGCATGGTCGGTCCGATCACCAAGCACGCGTATCTGGTCGAACGCATCGAGGACATCGAGCCGACGATCCATAGGGCGTTCTCGGTCGCGCGGTCCGGCCGGCCTGGACCTGTCGTCGTGGACATCCCGAAGGACATCCAGCTGCGGACCTTGGACGCGCCCGCGCACCGGCCGGCTGCCGATGCGCGCGCGTCGTGCGTCGACCTCCGAGAGATCGACCGTGCGGCGGCGCTGCTCGAGGGCGCGATGCGCCCCGTCATCATCGCCGGGCACGGCGTGCGTCTCGCGCGCGCCCACGCGGAGCTGCGGAGGCTCGCCGAGCGCATCGACGCGCCGGTCGTCACGACGCTTCTCGGGATCGGTGCGCTCAGCGAGGACCACCCGCTCGCCGCCGGCATGCTCGGCATGCACGGCAGCGCGAACGCGAACCGGATGGTGAACGACGCCGACGTCATCATCGGCGTGGGGCTGCGCTTCGACGACCGCGTCACCGGGAAGATCAGCGCCTTCGCTCCGAACGCGAAGATCGTTCACGCGGACATCGATCCGGCGCAGATCGGCAAGAACGTGCCGACCGCCGTCGGCATCGTCGGCGACGCCGGTGCGGTGCTGTGCACGCTGGCCGACCGTGTCGAGCGCGGTACGCGGACCGAGTGGCTGGCCGGCGCGTCGCGGCGGCGCCCGCGGCCGCGCCTGGCGGCGTACGAGGACCGCGTGGAGCTGCCACCGCGCCTCGTGGTGCGCGCGATCCGGGAGACCGCGAACGACGACGCATACTTCGTTGCCGACGTCGGCCAGCACCAGATGTGGGCCGCACAGCATCTGCGCCTCACGCATCCCGACCGGTTCATCACGTCCGGCGGCCTCGGCGCGATGGGCTACGCGCTGCCGGCCGCGATCGGGGTGCAGCTCGCGCGTCCGGCGTCGGAGGTCTGGGCGCTCGCGGGCGATGGCGGCGCGCAGATGACCATCCAGGAGCTCGGCACGGCGGTGCAGGAGCAGACGCCGGTGAAGCTCGCGATCATGAACAACGGCTACCTCGGCATGGTCCGGCAGTGGCAGCAGCTCTTTCACGACGGCCGGATCTCCCAGACGCCCATCAGCAGCCCGGACTACGTGAAGCTCGCCGACGCGTACGGGGTGCTCGGACTCCGCGTGGAGCGGCGCGCCGAGCTGGTGCCGGCCCTCGAGCGGGCCCGATCGCACCCCGGTCCCGTGGTGCTCGACATCCGGATCGAGCGCGAGGCGAACGTGTGGCCGATCGTGCCTCCGGGCGGCGCGAACGCCGACCTCATCGAGGACCCGGCGGCGTGAGTGACCCGCAGCACACCTTCGAGCTCACGGTCGACGCCGTCCCCGGCGCGATCGAGCGCGTGCTCTCGGTCGTGCGGCGCCGCAGGCTCGGGCTGCGGTCGTTCCGCGCCGACCGGGCCGGTGAGGGAGGCTGGAGCGTCGTCATCCTGGCGGGCGCCGTGCCGCAGGAGGCGGCGCTCGCGCTCCGCCAGTTCACCACGCTCATCGACGTGCGGAAGGCGCGCCTGGGCGAGGCGCCAGCGGCCGACGCCGCCGAGGACCACCGTGAGCGAAACGATCGTGCGACCAATTGAGGAGGAGCTGATGGCCACCATCTACTACGACAAGGACGCCGACCCCCGCGGACTCGCCGGGAAGACCATCGCGGTGATCGGCTACGGCAGCCAGGGCCACGCGCACGCCCAGAACCTGCGCGACAGCGGCTGCGACGTCGTCGTCGGGCTGGCGGAGGGCAGCAGGAGCCGGGCCGTCGCCGAGCGCGACGGGTTCGCCGTTCGCGAGGTCGCCGACGCCGCGCGCAGCGCCGATGTGATCGTGATCCTCGTTCCGGATCCGAAGCATCGTGCAGTGTACGAGCGGATCGCGCCGTCGCTCGGCCGCGGGCGCACCATCGTCGTCGCGCACGCGTTCTCGGTCCATTTCGGCGAGATCGTCGCGTCGCCCGAGATCGACGTCGTCCTGATCGCGCCGAAGGCGCCCGGCCACCGCATGCGCGAGCTCTTCGTCGAGGGGCGCGGCGTCCCGGCGCTCCTCGCGGTCCACCAGGACGCCAGCGGGAACGCGAAGCGCACCGCGCTCGCGTACGCGAGG
>JALYKU010000247.1 GCA_030774595.1 Chloroflexota bacterium
GCTCTTAGGCTCGCGCCGCGGTCTGCGAGAGCTCGACCGGAACGCTCGCCAACACCTCCGCGATGACGGTCGTCGCCGCGAGGTCCTTGAGGCGGGCCTGCGGCTGAAGGATGAGCCGGTGCGAGAGCGTCGGACCCGCGAGCGCCTTCACGTCGTCGGGTAGGACGAAGTCTCGTCCCTGGATGAGCGCGTAGGCCTGCGACGCGCGCGCGAGCGCGAGCGATCCGCGCGGCGATGCGCCGAGATACACGTCCGGGTGCGAGCGCGTGGCGTTCACGACACCGACGATGTAGGTCTTCACCTGCTCCGCGATGTGGATGTCCTTCACAGCGCTCATCGCCTTCAGGAGCTCTTCGGCGCCCATGACCTGCTCGATCGTCTCGAGCGGGTGGATGTGGCGCTGGGCGTCGAGGATCGCGATCTCCTCGCGCTCCTTCGGGTAGCCGAGCTGCAGACGGATGAAGAACCGGTCGAGCTGCGCCTCGGGGAGCGGGAACGTGCCCTCGTACTCGATCGGGTTCTGTGTCGCCATGACGAGGAACGGATCGGGGAGCTGGTAGGTGACGCCGTCAACGGTCACCTGCTGCTCCTCCATCGCCTCGAGGAGGGCCGACTGCGTCTTCGGCGTGGCCCGGTTGATCTCGTCGGCGAGGACGATCTGCGTCATCACCGGACCCGGCCGGAACTCGAACTGGCTGGTGCGCTGGTTGAAGATCGAGACGCCGGTGACGTCGGACGGCAGAAGGTCCGGCGTGAACTGGATCCGCTTGAAAGAGCAGCCGAGCGAACGCGCGATGGCCTTCGCGAGCATCGTCTTGCCCGTGCCCGGGACGTCCTCGACCAGGATGTGCCCGCGGCAGATGAGCGCGACGAGCGCGAGCTCGACCTCATGGTGCTTGCCGAAGATGACGCGCTCGACGTTCGCGACGACGGCGCCGATCCGCGTGGCGAACCCGCTCTTGTCCATTGCCCTCTCCCAGACGTTTGTCGCGGGGGCCGAGCCAAGCGGGCCCGTCGCCCCATGCTAACTACAGAACAGGTGTTACTCGAAAGAACGCACCAGGGAGGCGGTTGGTTCATACCAGGCCGAAACTCGGCGCTATTTGCCCAGCGCCGCCGCCATGACGCGCCCGCCGAGGGGGGCGGCGTCCTCGCCGCCGCGGGGGGAGTTCTCGAGCAGGATCGCGACGGCGACCGTCGGCGCCGCGGCGGGGGCGAATCCGACGAACCAGCCGTGCGGCGCCCCGGAGGGGTTCTCGGCGCTTCCGGTCTTGCCCGCGACATCGACACCGGGGATCTTCGCCGCGAACGCGAACGCGCCGGGCCCGCTGACCGCGCCGACGAGCATTGTCGTGAGCGCTCGCGCGGTCTCCGGGCGGATGACCTGGCCCAGGGGACCCGGCGCGATCACGCGGATCGCGTGGCCTTCCGCGTCGCGCACCTCGGTCGCGTAGTGCGGTGTCGGCATGATCCCGCCCATGCCGATCGTCGCGGCGACGAGCGCCATCTGCAGCGGCGACACGAGAAGCTCACCCTGCCCGTACGCGGTATCGGCGATCAGCGTCGGGCGGTCGAGCGCTCCGGTGCGTGAGATCTGGCCCTTCGTGGCGGCGATGTCGCAATGCGTCGTGCTGCCGATGCCGAAGCGCTGCGAGTATTCCGCGAGCTTCTGTCCACCGAGCTGCAGCCCGATCTTGGCGAAGTAGATGTTCTCGGAGAGCCGGAAGGCGTCGGCCATCGTGTAGTCGCCGTGCGCCCGTGACGATGACCGCACGAAGTAGGTGCCCCACGACTTGTCGGCTTGCCAGGGGTCGTCCACCCGCACCTTCGAGTTCGGATCGATGCCGTTCTCGAGCGCGGCCGCGCCGGTGATGATCTTGAACGTCGAGCCCGGCGGATAGAGGCCCTGAGTCGCGCGGTTGATCAGCGGGTGGTCCGGATCCTCGTTCACCTGCTTCCAGGCGGCATCTTCCGTCGCGGGATCGGAGATCAGGTTCGCGTCGTACTGCGGCCAGCTGGCCGACGCGAGGATCGCGCCGTTGCGCGGATCGATCGCGACGATCGCGCCGCGACGGCCACCGAGCGCTTCGACCGCCGCCTTCTGCACCTTGGGATCGATGCCGAGGACGATCGAGCCCGGCGGCGCGCGCTCGCGCAGATAGCGCGCGCGCCACTGCGAGAGCGGGTCGCCCGGGTCCTGGCCGATGAGTGACTCCGCATACGCGGCCTCGATGCCGGACGCGCCGAACTGGAAGGACGCATAGCCCGTGACGTGCGCCAGCGTCTTGTCC
>JALYKU010000248.1 GCA_030774595.1 Chloroflexota bacterium
ATGCGCGCGTGCGCGCGCGTCGAACGCACCACGATCGCGTGCGCCATGCCCGGGACGGACAAGTCCACCGTATACCGCGCGGCGCCGGTGACCTTCGCGATGCCGTCGACGCGGCGCGCCGATGTGCCCGCGACGCGATGCTCGGCGGTCACGGCCCGCTCCGCGTCCGCGCGCCCAGTCCTCGCGCGCTGCGCACCGCCCGCGCTTCCCGTCATAGCGCGCTCCGCATCTGATCGGCGGCGTCAAGCACCGCGTCGACGATGGTCTGGTACCCGGTGCAGCGGCAGATGTTGCCTTCCATCCAGTGACGGACCTCGGCGGCATCGGGCGCGGGCTTCTCGTCGAGGAGCGCTTTCGCCGAAACGATCATCCCGGGCGTGCAGTAGCCGCACTGGAAGGCGAAGCGTTCGATGAAGGCCTCTTGCAGCGGATGGAGCTTCGCGCCGTCGGCGAGGCCCTCGATGGTCACGACCGGCTTGCCGTCGGCTTCGATCGCGAGCGTCGTGCACGAGCTCACCGGATGTCCGTCGAGGAGCACGGTGCACGCGCCACAGACCTGCGTGTCGCAGCTGAGCTTCGTGCCGAACAGACCCAGGCCGCGGACGAGCTCGATGAGCAGCATCTGATCCTCGACCTCGACATTGCGGTCGCGGCCGTTGAGCTGGAGCTGGATCTCGCGTCTGCCCATGGCTAGGACGCCTGCGCCACGAGCGACGCGACCGCGCGCTGCGCGAACACGCCGACGAGGTGCCGTTTGTAATCAACGCTGCCGGCAAGGTCGGCCGTGGGCTCGACCGAGGTGCGTGCGGCCTCGGCGATCGCCCCGAGCGTGCCGGCATCGCTCGCACGTGCGCCCGCGAACTGCGCGGTATCGACGCGGCGCGGCATCTCGTCGACGGCGCCGACGACGACGGTCGGCGCACCTACGAAGCGACCATCACGCACCGTCCCGACGGCCGCGACGCCAACGCTCGGTCGCTCCAGGATCTGGAACTTCACGTATGCGACGCGCGCATCTCGCGCCGGAAGCGGGATCTCGATGGCGACGATGATCTCGTCGGCCGCGATGGCGGTCTCGTACATGCCGGTGATGAGCTCGGCGATCGGGACCGTTCGCGATCCCGCGCTGCCCTCGAGGATCACCCGCGCGCCGAGCGCGATGAGGAGCGCGGGCGGATCGGCGTGCGGCTCGGCGAACGCGAGATTACCGGCTAGCGTGCCGGCCGCGCGGACACGGACGTTGGCGACATTCGCCTCGACACGAGCAAGTGCGGGTAGCACGCGAGCGACGATCTCGCTCCGCTCGATGCTCCAGTGGGTGGCGGTGGCGCCGATGCGTAGCGTGTCCTTCGTCGCGCTGATCTCGGCGAGCGGCTTGATCGTCTTCACGTCGATGAGGTGCGGCCAGCGGGCGACACCCAGCTTCATCGCGAGAAGGATCTCGGTGCCGCCCGCGTACACGGCCGCATCGTCGCCAAAGAGCCCACGCAGCTGCACGGCCTCCTTGACGGTGGTGGCTCTATGAACGTCGAAGCGTCGCAGCATCGATAGACCGTCGCGTCATGACGACGGCGACTGTACCGGCTCGACCGTGGGCCCGCGCCCACCCAGCTCCTTCGCCGCGTTGTCGAAGAACTCCTCGAGGATCTTGTCGCCCTTCTTGCGGATGGCGCCGGCACCGAGCGTCGCGACCTTGCCCGTGACCTCATAGCGTCCGAACACTTTGAGCGAGGTCCCGGGCCCGTCTGGCTCGACCGCGAGATTGATCGTGGCCGCGATCCGCGACGCGACCTGACGATCTTCGCCCGCTGCGCTGACGTGCAGGCCGCGCGGCTCGCGCGTCTCGACCGTCAAGTCGAGATCCGCGCGCATCGCGAATGGGCCGAGTCGGTCTTCGAGCAGCGCGGAGTAGCGGCGCGGCGGTTCGACGTCGCGGACCTCGCGCACGATGGAGAGCCACGACGCCACGCGATGCACATCGCGCACGGCAGCCCATACGGCATCGGGGCTCGCATCGAGACGGATGGTCTTCGCGAAGTCCTGAAGCATGCGGGCGCCTCCTCGGGACGACGATTATTTCATCGGGGTACGATGGGTCCCGAATCACACATCGCGCGGACGAGAGGTACAAAGATGAGCGACGCATCTGGCACGACCGGGAAGGAAACGCAGCGCCCTTTGTTCTGGGGACGCGGCGCGTATGAGCTCTTCCTCGAGACGGAGGGCATCCCGGTGTACACCGGCGTCGCCGTCGACGATCTCCGCAAGGCTGAGGTCGCCAAGTGGCCGCGGCTCGACGCGAAGGGCGCGTACATCCGCCTCGCCGGCGCCGAGGACACCGACAACGCCTACCTGATCGAGCTCGACCCGGGAAAGTCGACCGCGCCGGAGAAGCATCTCTTCGAGGAGTACTTCTTCGTCCTCAGCGGTCGCGGCACGTGCGAGGTGTGGAACGAGGGAGAGAAGCCGGCGAGCTTCGAGTGGCAGGAGGGCAGCCTCTTCTCGGTCCCGCTGAACACGATCCATCGCCTGCACAACGGATCCGGCTCGCTCGCCACTCGACTGCTTGCGGTGACGACGATGCCGATCATGATGAATCTCATCCACAACACCGATTTCATCTTCGGTGCGCCGTACGTCTTCACCGATCGCTACGACGGACGGAAGGAATACTTCGACGGGGCGGGCACGCTGTACACCGGTCGCGTGTGGGAGACGAACTTCGTCGCCGACGTTCGCCGCTTCCAGCTCAAGGACTGGCTCGAGCGCGGCGCGGGCGGCAAGAACATCCGCTTCGAGTTCGCGAACAACACGATGGTCTCTCACGTCTCCGAGTTCCCCGTCGGCACGTACAAGAAGGGTCATCGCCACGGCCCCGGGTACCACGTGATCCTGCTGAACGGCTCGGGCTACTCGTACATGTGGCGCGACGGCGACAAGGAGTGGACCGAGGTCAACTGGAAGACCGGATCGCTCTTCGTGCCGCCGGGGCAGTGGTGGCACCAGCACTTCAACACCGGAAACGAGCCGGCCCGCTACCTCGCGATCCGCTGGGGCGGCAACAAGTGGAAGCTGGCCGAGTACCTGGACAACCAGGGCGTCGACAAGGATGTGAGCGAGGGCGGCAACCAGATCGAGTACGAGGACCAGGATCAGAAGATCCATCGCACCTACGTCGAGCGC
>JALYKU010000249.1 GCA_030774595.1 Chloroflexota bacterium
CCGCGACGAAGACCGCGGCGCCGCGATGGTCATAGCCATCATCCTCGTTTCGGCGGTCGTGTACGCGATCAGCTTCCTGCTCACGCGCGCGCTCTCACGTTATCGGGAGCTCTCCGCGGACAGGTCGGCGGCGATCCTCACCGGCCGGCCTTCGACGCTCGCTGCGGCCCTGGTGAAGGTGACCGGCGAGATGGCCGCGATCCCGACGCGCGACCTGCGCAACGCCGAGCCGCTCAACGCGTTCTTCTTCGCGCCCGCGATCGCGTCCGGCTTCAGCCTGTCCTCGCTCTTCTCCTCCCACCCGAGCCTCGAGCGCCGACTCGAGCAGCTCGCGCAGATAGAAGCGGAGCTCGCCCGGGCGGGATGAGCATGCTCGACGCGCTGTTCGGCCGGACGAAGCCGAAGCAGCCGAACCTCGATGTGCTCTTCGCGCTGCCCAGCGCCGCGGTGACGCTCGAAGAGGCGGGGCTTCATCCGACCGGCCGCGCGGCCGTGGCGTTCAAGCCGGCGTCCGGCGAGGGGTTCGCCGACATGCGCCGGGAGCTCGACCAGCTGCTCCAGCGCAGCGCGAGCGACTCCGGTACGGCCCTGCGGCAGGACGACGACTCGTACGGCTACCACTGGGTCGTGCTCGACGATCCACAGCTCGAGGATCTCGTGGGTGCGGTGCACCTGGTGAACGCGACGCTCACCGACAAGGGCTTCGGACCGCAGCTTCTCTGCGCGGTCTTCGCGTTCTCCCCTTCAGCCTCCGCCTCGATCCCGGCGCCGGGCTCCGCCCCCGCCTCGACATCGGGCCAGGCACCCGCCCCCGCCTCTCAGCCCGACGAGAGCGTGTGCCTGGTCTACCTGTACAAGCGCGGCACGTTCTATCCGTTCGCGCCGCGGCCGGGCGAGCGCCGCGACAACGAGGCCGAGCTGCGCGTCCGTGCGATCCTCGGCAACCAGCTGCCGATCGAGCCCGATCTCGGACGCTGGTTCCCTCTCTGGGGCGCACCGATCTCCTGAGCCGGCAGTCCAACGCTATCGCCGCTCCGCCTCCCAGCCAAGACACGGGCGACCCGGATCGGCACAGGTACGAGCAAGAAGGGAAGCGCAAATCCGGCGCCAAGTGCGAGGGCAAACGGGCTCATTGCAAGCCCCAGGGTGGCTCCCCGTTGCCGGCCCTGCCAGAGCCTGATCCGTGTCCTCACGCAGGCGGTCGGCGTGGCGCGCCATCGGATCTCTCGACCTACCAACCGGCCATGACGCGTGAGGTCGCGATGGCGTGTAGGATTCATACAGAACATCTTGCGTAACTCGGAGGATCGTGCAGGAATGGCTTCGCGGCGAGTTCTCGAAACCTCGCGCCAGATCAACGAACTACAGCGTGACGCCCCCGACATCGTCAAGCAAGCCGAACGTGGCCCCGTGGCGATCACGAGGTACGGCAAGACCGTCGCGGTGCTCGAATCGCCGGAGCAGCACCGCCGCCACCACGAGTTAGACGAGGCACTGGAGCGCGCGATCTGGTCCATCGACATCCAGCGCGGCATGGCGGACCTGCGCAAGGGGCGCACCGTGCCGTGGGACGAGGCGATCGCGCATCTCCGAAGGCGGTTCCCCGGTCGCTGACAAGTCAGCGTTACGGCCTCCACATCGCGCGCCGCGCGCTCGCTGAGCTCGAAGAGGCCGTGAGCTACATCGAGGAGGACAGCCCGGCGAACGCGCGTGCGGTCGTGGACCGCCTCGACAGGCGGATGCAGCGCCTTCGACGGTTCCCGCGCTCGGCCGCCCCCGACACCCGCGCGCCCAGCGAGCTGCCGTCCGGCATCGAGGCACGCATGGCGAGCGAAAGTGGCTTCAACGTTCGATATGTCTTTCCCGTGCGGATCGGGTCCGACGCGGAGATGATCCTCGTGATCTCGATCCGCCGCGGCACGCGGATGCTGATCGACGACGCCGAAGTTTTGGTGCGCTATGTCGAGGAGCTGACCCGAGCGGAACGCGAATAGCTCTTAGTGCGGGGGGGATCCCTTACCGGAGGACGTCGCCCAGCTTCGCGTTCTCGCGATGGTCGATCGGCACGGCGACCACCGCGGGGCCGTCCTCGGCGAGTGCGCGCCGGAGCGTCGGCAGCAGGTCCTCGGTGCGCTCGATCGCGTAGCCGGCGACGCCGAATGCGCGAGCGAGCGCCACGAAGTCGGGGTTTCCGAATTCGATGCTCGCGGCGCGGCCGAAGCGGCGCAGCTGGTTCGTCTCGATGACGCCGTAGCGGTCGTCCACGAGCACGACGGCGACGATCGCCGTTCCGATGCGCTTCGCGGTCTCGAGCTCCTGCACGTTCATGAGGAAGCCACCGTCGCCGCAGAATGCCACGACCTTCCTGTCGGGGTGCACGAGCTTCGCGGCGATCGCGCCCGGTAGCGCGATGCCCATCGACGCGAAGCCGTTCGACACGATGACCGTGTTCGGCTTCGCCGTCGGGTACGCGCGCGCGAGCCACACCTTGTGGGCGCCGACGTCGCAGATGACGACGTCGTCGTCGGCGAGCGCGGCGCGAAGATCCGCGACGACACGGAGTGGACGAAGCGGGAAGGTGTGGTCGTCGGGCATGGGGTAGGGGGCGTGGGGGTTCCGGTCGCGGTGCTCGCGCGCTGGGACGGTGGCGGCGAGCGCGCGAAGGGACTCGCCGATCTCGCCGACGACCTCCACCTCGGGAAGGTAGTGGCCGTCGATCTCGGCGGGCGTGCTGTCGATGTGGACGATCGTCTTGGCGCGGTCGGGGTTCCACAGTGCCGGCGACCACTCGACCTGGTCGTAGCCGACGGTGATCACCACGTCGGCCTCGGCGAGCGCGGGCACCGTGGCCAGGTCGGCCCCCGGGCGCTGCAGCCCCACCGCGGGCAGCGCGAGGGAGTCGGCGTCGTCGAGGGCGCCCTTGGCCATGAACGTATGCGCCGCGTGGATGCACGAGTGGT
>JALYKU010000250.1 GCA_030774595.1 Chloroflexota bacterium
GCGCCACGCCCACGAGATCGAGGCGGTGGCTGCGACCCGGGCGGAGGTCCGGAACGAAGGCGAAGGCGGCGGCGACGAGGGCGATGCCGACGGGGATGTTCACGTAGAAGATCCACCGCCAGCCGAGGTTCGAGACGATGAGCCCGCCGAGCGTCGGGCCAAGGGCGACCGCGAGACCCGCGAGGATCCCGAAGATGGCGAAGACCCCGCCGCGCTTCTCGGGCGCGAACAGGCTCGTGATCATCGGCAGACCCTGCGGCGCGATGAGCGCGGCGCCCAGGCCCTGTGCCCCGCGGGCGAGGATGAGCTGCGTCGGATCCTGCGCCAGGCCGCTGAGCGCGGAGGCAACGGTGAAGGTGCCGACGCCGGCAACGAACAGCGCCCGGGGTCCGAACATGTCGCCGAGCCGCGCCGACGTGATCAGGAGCACGGCGTAGACGAGGCTGTAGGCGTTGAGCATCCAGAGGATGCCGTCGAGCGGCGCCTTCAGGTCGTCGACGATGCTCGGGATCGCGATATTCACGATCGTCAGGTCGAGCAGGGTCATGAACAGCCCGAGGCTGAAGACCATCAGCACGAGCCAGGGGTTCTTGTTCGTCGCCTGTGCCGCCATGTACGTCTCCTTCATTCCACCGCTAGACTGGTTCTCCGTGCGGCCCATTATCTGCACCGTGCAGATAATGTGCATATCGTGCGATACGGAGCTGCAAAAATGGCGAAGCAATCGCGCGGCGAGCTCATGCACGCGATCAGGAGCGGCTTTCAGCAGACCAGCGGCCAATCGGTGCTGCTGAGCCAGATCATCGCGGACAAGGTCGGGCTCTGCCCGAGCGACCTCGAATGCCTGGGGTTCCTCGAGGACGCTGGACCGATGACCGCGGGACGCCTCGCGGAGTTCACCGGCCTGACCAGTGGAGCCGTGACGCGAATGATCGACCGGCTCGAGGGCAGGCGATACGTGCGGCGGCGCAGCGACCCCGGCGACCGTAGGAAGGTGCTCGTCGAGCTCGTTCCGGGCCGCGCGAAGGAGTTCGAGCGCTTCTACGGCCCGATGGCCCGCGGCGCGACGGAGTTCCTCGCGCGCTACAGCGATTCGGAGCTCGCGCTGATCGCGGAGCTTTTGGATCACATGGTCGCATTCGGCCGTGCCCAGACGCAGCGGATCCAGGCGCTGCCGGAAAGGCCGAGGCGCAGGGGGATCAACGTCAAGGGCAGGGTCCTCGGTCAGAGGGTGCGCGTCAGGATCTAGGTCGACCGCCCTCCAGGTCGGCTCATGCGATCGCGTCCTCTTGTATGCGACTCGGTCGAGCGGGCGAAGGCGCGCCTGGCCGAACGACGGGGGAGACTAGAAATGCACTCCGAGCAGACGCCGCACGATGAGAATGACGACGATGACGAGCAGCGTGTGCACCCAGTTGCCACCCGCCAGCCAACCGCCATCGCTGACCACCGCCGGAGGGCCGCACGTCGCGACGGATCGAAGTCGTGGCATGCGCGCTGCTCGCGTCGGAATGCTTGAATGAGATCCCTTCGAGCGAGACACGCGCGCGGATCGAGGCGTACTACACCGCGGTCGCCCCTTTCTACGAGGCCGAGACCGCGATACGCCGCGATATCCCTGGCTGGATCGCGTTGGTGCGCCGCGTTGGCCCGCGACGCGTGCTCGATCTCGGCTGCGGCGGCGGACGCCTCGCGCCCGCTCTCGCCGGCACCGAGGCTGTCGGCGTCGACCTGCACACCGCTCTCGCGCGGGGGCAGCCGCCGTTCGCGTTCGTCGGCGGCGACCTGCGCGCGCTGCCTTTCGCGACCGGCTCCTTCGACCTCGCGGTCGCGGCCAACGACCCGTACGCGCATCTCCTCGGTGACGACGAGCGCCGGCAGTCCATCGCTGAGGCGCTCCGCGTCGCACGCCGCGTTGTGATCGACGGCCTCGCCTTGCCGCCGCCGGATCGAACGCGCGCGAGGGAGGGTGAGCTCGAGCGCCGGTCGATACTCCCCGGCGGTGTTGTTAGAGAGGAGCGCTGGCGATGGCGCGGCGACGATGCGTACCGCGTGACCTACCGCTACCTTCGTGGCGCCACGATGCTGGCCGAGGCGACTACCGACGTTCGCGCGTGGCGGGTCGACGAACCGGCGCTGGCCGCGTTCGACGTGACGCTCAGCGGCACACTGGCCGGCGGCGTGTACGACCCCGATGGCGCTGGATTCGTGATCGAGGTCCGCTGACTCGGACCGACTGAGCCTTCGCGCTTCGTCCTCGCGACAGATCCATCGGTGACAACCC
>JALYKU010000251.1 GCA_030774595.1 Chloroflexota bacterium
CCACGATGAGGGTCGCCGGTCCCATCGCCGCCTCCCGCATCGACGTCGTATCCGTGGGGACGATGGGGTTATGCGTCATCTGGTCATCGAGCCGTCCCTTGTACGCGCGATCCCACGGTGCCTGCAGGAGGATGCCGAACCTCTTCGGTGCCTGTGGCAGCTCGCGTTGCACGCGGAGAAGCTCATCCTTTCCGGCGCTCCAGATCGGCGCGCGCCGTGCCGACAGAACGGATGAGAACTGATGGTGGAACAGCTGCCTCGCCGCGGCGCTTCCGAGATCGAGATCGCCGCATACCAGCACTCCGCCGACCTTCGCGAGCAGGACCACGGTCGCGCCCTGGCCGTCTTCGCGGACCCGGATCACCCGGGCATCCGGGCGCAGGCGGTCGTCGTCGCCGAGCACGATGTCGGGGCCACCGGGGACAGCTTCGGCGTCCTCTTGGTTCGCCGCGACCTGCGCGCCCAGCTCATCCCGATAGCGGCCCGCATCGGCGGCGCGTCCGCGATTCGTGACGACCAGGAGCGACGCCGGCCCGGTCCCTCGGATGAGGCGCAGAGCGCGGTCCGTGAAGGGCGGCGCGTCGATCAAGAGGTTGCCGCGGGCCGCGTCGTAGACGACGTACTGACGCTCGTCCTCGAGCGGCTCGTAGAGCTCGAAGATCCACGAGCGAAGCTGTTGGATGTCCATCGGGCGCGGCTATCGTACCGGCCTGAAGGCGGCCAGCTCTCCCCGAGCGATGCAGTAAGCCGCGCGTGCTCGGGGGCGTGTTCGACGGAACGTTGTCGCCACCGTGGCGAGCCGAGGGCTGCTCAGGCGGAAGCAGCGCCCGCGAGCGCCGGAAGGATCAGGAGATCCGTGCGCCCGCCAACGACGCGGCGCAGCGCTCCGGCGGTCTCCGAACGCGCGATCGCGCGCTTCATGCGCTCGTCGTCCCACTCGAAGAGGCGCTGTGTCTGCACCGCGGTGACCGCGCCGGCGAGCTCGACGAGCCGCGCCAGCAGTGCGTCGCCCGCTTCCGCGGACGAGATCGCTTCCGCGGCCCGGACGGCTTCGGGGTATCTGCGGACGAAGAGGTCGTACGTGTAGTTGTAGTCTTCACGGCCCTCACCGACCGCGCGCACCATCGTCACATACATGAGCCGCTGGACCTCCTCCATCGCCTTCGCGTACTCGCGGCGCCCCTCGTCCGACACGATCCCCAGCTGCGCGCGCATCCGTTTGGTCTGCGTTTCGCCGTGCTGCGCGAGGTGCTCGATGACGCGCTTGCCGATATCCGAGATGCGACCGGCACGGACGTCGTCCAGGTGATCGTCGATCTCGCCAGCGCGCCCGAACGTCGCATAGAACGCGGGCAAGATCTTCATCGACACGAACGTCGGCTTGCGCACGAGGAGCTTTCCGTAGAACAGCCGCTTGCCCTCGGCGAGCTCGTCCTTCCACCGCCACATCCACGCCCACTTGCGGCCCTCGTCGGCGGTGGACAGATGGTCAAAGCACGCCGGGATGGCGGCATCCCCGGTACGCGTCGTGAAGGCGAATACGAACCCGCAGTCGTCGACGAAGCGAACCAGCTGATCGGCGTTGCGCACGCGGTGACGCCTCGTGACATTCGCGCGGTACGCCGCGACCGCCACCTCCAGGCTGAGCGCATGCGTAGCTCTGCGTGGCACTCCCGTCAGTCTCGTGTCCCGGAGATTCCCTTGCTGTTCCTTCGGCTCAGCAACTCCGACGCGGGGGTTGGTCATCGGGGGCACAGCGTCAGCTGAAGAAGAGCGCGACGAGGCCGAACACGACCGCGAAGCTCATCGCGCGGCGCGAACCGGCATGGAGCTTCGCGAACTCGCGGCGGAGGGGCGATGCCTCGGGGAGATCGTCGAAGGCGGGCGTCTGTGCGCGGATCGACCGGGCGACCGGGTTGACCCATGCCGCCGAGTACAGCGAGCTGGCGCCGAGGAGCGCGAGCGCCGCCCAGCGGGCGTAAAGGCGAGGCTCAGGCACCTCGAAGGCGAGCGCCTTGAGAAGGCTCGTGAGGCCCACCAGCAACACGGCGAGGATGACGATCCCGTCCCAGCGTGCCAGGACGGCGGAGAACAGCGTCCCCGCCTGGCTGCGTGACGGCAGGCCGCGGAACAGCGCCGGAGCCGCGGCCGAGCCGAGCGCGATCGCGCCGCCGACGAGGAGCGCGAGCCCCACGTGGTAGCCGAACTGGAGGAGGTCGAAATACAGGGATTCCATCGATTTCCGACGCGCCAAGTAGGATAATTGCCCCGTGACCAGCTACCGGCAGTACTTCGACGAGGTCAAGAAGCGCATCCGCGAGGCCAACCCGCAGGAGGTGGCCGAGATGGTCCGCTCCGGCGAGGTCCAGCTCGGCGACGTTCGCGAGAAGCAGGAATGGGACGAAGGCCACCTTCCGGGAGCCATCCACGTACCGCGGGGTTACCTGGAGATCTGGGCCGAGGATCGGCTGCCGGACAAGGACAAGCCCACGGTCCTGTACTGCGCCGGCGGCGTCCGTTCGGCCATGGCGGCGGATACGCTGGAGCGCCTCGGGTACACGAACGTCGTGTCCATGCGCGGTGGCTTCAACCGCTGGAAGGACAGCGGCCTGCCGTGGCAGAAGCCACAGGCATTCACCGCGGAGCAGGCCCAGCGGTACAGCCGCCATCTGCTGATCCCCGAGGTCGGCGAGGCCGGGCAGCACAAGCTTCTGCGCAGCAAAGTGCTCGTGATCGGAGCGGGCGGCCTCGGCTCACCCGCCGCCTATTACCTCGCCGCGGCCGGCGTCGGCACCCTCGGCATCGTGGACTCCGACGTCGTCGATGCGACGAACCTGCAGCGACAGATCCTCCACTCGACCGCCCGGATCGGCCAGTCGAAGGTCGACTCCGCGAAGGAGACGCTGGAGGCGCTGAATCCCGACGTGTCCATCGTCGGGTACAAGGAGCGCCTCACGTCCGACAACATCGACAGCATCATCAGCGACTACGATGTCGTCCTCGATGGCGCGGACAACTTTCCCACTCGCTACCTCCTGAACGACGCCTGCGTGAAGTGGGGAAAGCCTCTCGTCCACGGCAGCATCTACCGCTTCGAAGGCCAGGTGACCGTATTCAAGACGCCGGAAGGGCCCTGCTACCGCTGCCTCTTCCACCAGCCGCCGCCGCCCGAGATGGCGCCCTCGTGCGCCGAGGCCGGCGTGCTCGGCGTGCTGCCGGGAGTGATAGGGACGATCCAGGCGAACGAGGTCCTGAAGCTGCTGCTCGGCATGGGCGAGCCGCTCATCGGACGCTACCTGTTGTTCGACGCGCTGGAGGGCACGTTCCGAGAGGTGCGCCTGCGTCGCGACCCGCAGTGCCCAGCGTGCGGCGAGAACCCCACGATCACCGAGTACATCGACTACGAGGGCTTCTGCGCGTCGCCCGGCGAGTGGACGGAGCAGCACCCGGTCGAGGCCGCGACGGCCTGACGCGGCGGGCGCGCGCCCTTTGGCCACTGCTCATCCTGGCCTTCCTCATGTTCGCCTGCGTGCCGGCGACCGGCGGCGCGGCGTCCGCCTCGCCCGAGCGGAGCGCCGACATCAAGCGCTCGAAGCTCGACATCGTGTACTCCGGCCTGGCGGACGCCGACTACTTCAAGCCAACGAGCCGCGAGCTCCTCGTCGCGGCGCTCGAAGCGATCAAGGGCCTTGCGAAGGCAAACGGGGGGAACGCTGACGTGGCGACCCCTGAGTTCAGCGGGGAGACCGCATCGGTGATCGCGGATTTCAAGGCGTTCGCGGCGGCCGCGTCGACCATCGCGGCTCGGAATCCGCAGCTGTCGGCGGACCGCATCGCTGATGCGGCGGTGAACGCGATGCTGGCCGTCAAGGCCGATTGCCACACCTATTACGTGAAAGGCCGCACAGCTGCGGCTCGTCCGCTGGCCGCTCCGGACGCCGGGCCGGCCGCCGACCGCGCGGGCCTGCAATACGAATTGCTTGCCGGCGGCGTCGGCTACATCACCTGGCACGAGTTCGTCCAGGACGGCACGTACAGCATCACGGACGAGGTGCGCAAGGCCCTCGACGCGCTGTTGGCCCGGGGAGCCAAGTCGTGGCTCTTCGACCTGCGCGGGAACCGCGGCGGCGACCCGCCGCAGGCCATGTACAGCTGGTTCCTGAACGGCGAGCCCGCCATCGAGTTCCACTTCCGGACCGGCAGCGGCGGCGTGCAGCCCGCGAAGAAGGAGCTCCGCCTGCCCGATGCATACCAGCTGCCGATCGCGATCGCGATCGATCACGCCGCGGGGTCGTCGCCGGAGTTCTTCACCTTGGCGCTCAAGGAGAACGCGCGCGCGACCGTCGTCGGCGAGCGCAGCGCGGGCTGTCTCGGCAGCTTCCTGCTCACCGCGCTGCCCGACGGGTCGCAGCTCGCGATCACCTCGATGGTGGCGACGGGCGCGGTGACCGGCGCCGCGTACAACGGCGCCGGCATCCCGCCGGACGTACCAACGGCCCCGGCGGACGCGGTGGATACTGCGGCGAGGCTGCTCCGGGACCAGGTCGCACGGGGGAAGGTGTCGCCGTAAACGTGCGCCGATCGCTGCCGCTCATCCTCGCGCTGGTCACGATCGCGGCGTGCACCCCCTCACCCGCGAACGCGCCGGCCGCGAGCGGCGACACGAAGGCCCATATCACCGGACAGACCCAGGCGGAGCTCCAGGCGGTGCTCCAGGCACAGCACGACGCGGTCGCCGGGCAGGACCTGACCGGTTACCAGAAGACCTTCGACAGCACCCGCCTGGCCTTCCGT
Organism: Chloroflexota bacterium; assembly: GCA_030774595.1. The sequence continues at coordinate 4,795 of JALYKU010000251.1, forward strand.
CGCTGCCAGCAGGAGACATTCGACATCGCGGGGCGCCGCGGGGCTGCACCGACCACGCCGAGGATCGCCAAGATCGAGCCTTTCCTGGACCAGTACGTCACCGCGTACGCGGACGAGGGCGACAACGGCTTCCGCCGCGTGTGGTTCAGGCGAGAGGAAGGCCGGTGGATCCAGACGGAGCCGAAGGAGAGCGAGCTGGGCGGCGAAAAGACGAAGACCGGCGACAGCGTGACGCTCGACTACTGGGGCATGGACGAGGACCTGAGCGGCGCCTACCTGAAGGCGTCGCAGCAGGCCCGCGACGTCGTCGCCAAGAACGCTCTCTCGGAGAAGAGCCAGCAGCTGTCGATCCGCTTCTATCCCACGAAAGAGGTCGCGGGACCGCAGGGCTGCACCGTCGTCGGCTTCCACCTCACGAACGTTCCGAGCGACCTCTTCGTGCGCTTCTTCCGGTGGTGGTTCGATGGCTCGCTGACGCAGCTCTCTCCGCTGACGGTGTCGTTCATCACCCACGAAGGTCTCCACGGCGCGCAGGACCAGTTCATCCCCGGGATCAGCGCGCGGCTGGATTGGTGGCTCGTCGAGGGGTGGCCGGACTATGTCGGACAGTCACGGACGCTCGCGGCCATCAAGAGCGCGCTGTGCGGCACGCCCACCCCGACCTTCAAGCAGCTCGTGGACGGTCCCGCGCCCGACCTTCCACCCGAGGCCGCCCCCCAGTACTACGCCTTCGCCAACACGATGGTCGAGTACCTGTACGCGACGTTCGGGAACGGCGCCTACCGCGACCTGGCGATCGTGTACAAGGACGGCGTCGACCCGAAGGTCAACTACCCGAAGGTGCTCAAGGTGACGCCGGAGCAGTTCTACGCGGGGTGGATGGCCGCGGCGAAGAAGAAGTACTGCTGACCGCGGATCAAGCCTGAGGCGTTCCCCCTCGCGCCGTGGCACGTGGCCCGGGAAGGGCGCTGACAGCAGGCTCGCTGTACGGTTCTCCAACCAAATCTCCGTTCAGCACGGTGGGGAAGGTGCCGTATCCGGGTCCGTCCGTACGATAAGCGCCCCCCGCCACACGAGGATCGGGTCGCATTGGTACGAATGCCGCCTTGAGGAGCGCCCCGCCTGACGTATGGTTGCCCTTGACCACAGGACGAGAGGTCGGGGGGCGAATTGTCTGCCAGTATGGCGAACACACAAGCGACATTTGGTCTCGACTTCGGCACGGTGCCAGCCGTCATCGACCGCGCCCGCCGGGGCGATCGCGGGGCATTCGCGGACCTGTACGACGAGCACGTGGACGCGGTGTATCGGTACGTCCTGTATCGGCTCCGGGAGGCGAGCGACGCGGAGGACGTGACGAGCGAGGTCTTCACGAAGGCCTTCGCCAACATCCATCGCTACCGGTGGCAGGGTAAGTCGTTCCTCGCCTGGCTCTACACCATCGCGCGCAACGCGGTCACCGACCGCCGGCGCCGTGATCGCCCGACGATCGAGCTCGACAACGCCTTCGGCGTGGCGGAGCAGGGTCCGACCGCGCACGACCATGCCGTGCACGGCGAGCAGGTGCTTGCGCTGCGGGGGGCGGTGAAGCATCTCACTGGGGAACAACAGGAGGTCCTCCTGCTGCGGTTCGCCGAGAACCTCTCGAGTCGTCAGGTCGCCGTCAAGCTGGGAAAGAACGAGGGCGCCATCCGGGCCCTGCAGTTCCGCGCTCTCGGACGTTTGCGCAAGCTGCTCCACGAGATCGCGTAGCGGCGGCGTCCACCGCCGCGGCCGTACACTCGATCCAGGGACCTGTGATGCGCTTCCCCCTTCTTCCGCTCGTTCTCGCCGCGGTGTTCGCCGCCTCGTGCGGCTTGGTGCCACCCGAGGTCACGCGTCAGATCGGCGGCGGCCAGTCGAATTACAAGACGTCCGAAGCGGCGTTCCACGTCCTCCTCGAGCGCCATGTGGATCGTCCTGGTCCCAAACAGCTGCTGGACGGTGCCCTCGACGGGGTCGAGGCGCAGCTGAAGCGGGACGGCATCGCCGATGCGCAGGTCGACCGGCCCACGTTCACCGGCAGCAGCGAATCCGACTTCGCCAAATTCTCGGAGACCCTGGACCGCGTCGGCCAGCATTACGCCGGCGAGAAGGCCGAGACGCTCGAGCGTGCGGCCACCGACGGCATGGCGAAGTCGTTGAACGAGTGCCACACCTATTACCTCGACCCCGACCGGGCCAAGAGCTTCAACCAGCCGCCGGGTCCCTATTCCGGCATCGGTGCGCAGATCCAGGCGCCCTCACCCAACGAGCTGCCCGAGATCACCAACGTCTTCCCGGATAGCCCCGCGGAGAAGGCGGGCGTGAGGTCCGGCGACAAGATCAAGACGGTGGACGGCACCGACGTGCTTGGATTCACCGCGGAAGAGGTCGCGAACCGCATCAAGGGGCCGGAAGCCACGACCGTGCGTCTCATGCTCACGCGCCAGGGCGTCGAGAAGGAATTCTCGATCGTGCGCGCCAAGCTCGTGCCGCCACGAGTTATCTCGCAGAGCTTCGAAAGCGGGACCATCGGCTACATCGAGGTGGGCGCCCTCAACGGCGACGTCGCCGACCTCGTCGCAGCCGACGTGAAGCGCGCGGTCGGCGCCGGCGCGAAAGCGTACATCCTCAATCTTCGCAACGACCCGGGGGGCGATCTGTCGTCCGCGGTGAACCTCGCGAGCGTGTTCATGACCAACGCCACGCTCGTGTTCCAGACCGGCCGCGATGGCCAGCGGCAGCCGGTGCGCACGAACGACCGCTACTACAGCGGATTCGACAAGCCCCTGGTGGTGCTCGTGAACAAGAACTCGGCGTCCGGGGCGGAGATCATCGCGGCGGGCGTGCGCGCGAACGGTGTCGGCACCGTGGTCGGGCAGCGGACCGCAGGCTGCGTCGGCATCGGCCAGCCGCGCGAAATGCCCGACGGCGGCATCCTGCTCGTGACCCTCGCTCGCATGCAGGACGCGAAGACCGGGGAAGAGCTGAACGGCCCGGGGCGGGGCGTGGTGCCCGACGTGACGGTCGACGACGACAACACCGTGAGCCGCGACGCGGCCATCTCCTTCCTAAGGGGCAGGCTCTAGGACGCCCTGCAAGCAGCGCTGTTGAGGGGGCGTTCGGCCCCCTCAGACCCCCGAGACCGGAGACCACCGGCGTGCCACGCCGTCGCGCTGACAGACCCGACGCTCACGCGGTGAAGTCTTGCTCGGCGCAAGCCTTGCAGACGGTTCCACGACCAGGGCCTGCGGCCCCATCTAGCCCGCGCTCGTCACTCCGAGGGCGACGAGACCCGCCGCGAGGACGACGACACCGACGTACTGATTGAGCGCGAGCCGCTCGCCGAGGAATCCGATCGCGAGACCGGCCGGCAGCAGCGGGTACACCGCGCTGCCGGTGGCGACGACGGACGCGAAGCCCGACTGAACTCCGAGCACGTACGCGACGTTCGCGAGCGTGTCGAAGGTCCCGACGACGGTGACGAGCGCCACGTCGCGCACGCCGAAGCGCCCGGGTCGAGCGACCGGCCACAGCGCGAACAAGGCCGCGAAGAGCACGACACTGGTGACCCGCATCAGGAGCACCGTCGCGAGCCCGTCCTGCGCCCGCGTCGCCGCCGACAACAGTGCCGCCCAACAGCCGAAGCCGAGCATCGCGAGCACGGCCAGGCGCACGCCGGGATCGGAGCGCCGGACGAGCGCGACGAACCGCCGCACATCCGTCGAGGTCAGCATGACGCCGATGAAGGTCGTTCCGATGGCGAGTCCCTGCGGCATGCTCAGACGCTCCCCGAGGAAGACGACCACCAGGACGACCGTCACCGCGAGGTACGCCGAGCCGATGGGACTCACCACCGCGATCTGCCCGACCGCGAGCGCTCGGAAGAACGCGGCGATCGATGCCGACCCGACGATCGCCAGAGCGATCGCGTACGGCAGCTGCGCGACGTCGAGCGCCGGCCAAAGATCGAGAAAGGCGAGCGCGGCGGCGTAGAGAAAGGTGCCGAGGAGCTCCATCCCGAACATCGTCCCGAAGACCCCGAGGCGCCTCGAGGAGATGGCCCCGGTGTAGTCCGCGATGCCCCAGCCCAGCGCCGCGCCGATCCCGTACAGGAGCGCGGTCATCCGGCTGCATGGGCGCAGGATCCTCGGCGAGCATCGCCGCGCCGACGACGCCGTGCGCGGACCTCAGGGATGCTCGGCGTCAGATGACGAGCTCGCGCGGGGCCGTGGTCAGGTTTCGCGCGCCGCCTCTGGTGATCACGAGCATGTCCTCGAGCCGCACTCCGCCGATCGCGGGGTCGTAGATACCCGGCTCCACCGTGACGACGTCGCCTTCCTCGAGAGGCTTCGTCCCGCCGCGGCCGATCGTGGGCGCCTCGTGGATCTGCAGGCCGACGCCGTGGCCGGTGCCATGGATGAATCCCCGCGGCGTCCCGCCGTCCCCGTCATGCTTCTGGCCCGGGCGCAGCGTGTCGTAGCCGGCCTCGAAGATGACGTCCTCCACGAGCTCGTGGACCTCGCGGCCGATGATGCCCGGCCGCAGTGCCGCGATGCCGGCGTCCTGGGCTCGCTTGACGACCTCGTACATCTTCACGATCTCGTCCGACGGCAAGCCTTTCGAGACCGTTCGCGTCATGTCGGCGTAGTAGCGCGTGCCCGCGTGCATGGGATAGATGTCCATGACGATCGCCTCGTTGGGCCGAAGGGGCCCACTGCCGACGGCGTGAGGGTCCGCCGCCTGTTTTCCGGGAGCGGTGATGGTGCTTTCCGGCGTGGCGCAGCCGAGGCCGAGGAGCTCGGTCTCGACGATCGCGCGCAGGCGCTCGGCTGTGAAAATCGTGCCGTCGAACGCGAGCGTCCCGTCGGCCTCGGAGATCGTTGCTCGGCGCAGGGCCGCGACGCCGGCGGCCCAGGCCGCCTCGGTCGCGCGCTGGGTCGCCTCGATCCAGGCGACCTCGTCCGGACGTTTGCGGCGCCGCCTGAAAGGAACGTCGTTGTCGACGATGAGCTCGATCCCCGCTGCGCGCAAGCGGTCCGCCACGCCGATCGGGAAGTGGCCCGGGACGGCGACGCGGCGCAGCCTGCGGTCCTCGAGGAAGCGCTGGCAGATGGTCGCCGCCAGCTCATCGCCGGCCACTCCGCGCTTGCTGAGCTCCGTCAGACCGAAATCGTCCATGTTGCGCACGGTCGTCGCGCGAGACTCCTTCTCGGCGCGGCCGTACTCGAGAGACGAGGTGACGACGACGACCTCGCCGTCCGCATCGAGCGTGATGAACGGATCGGGGGCCAGGAAGCCCGTCGCGTGGTAGACGTCCGGGAAGCGGTAGGAATCGGCGTAGAAGAGCACTGGCTGGCCGCGGTGTGGAGCGCTGGCGTCCGGCATTCGTCTCACTTCCCCGATCGGCGGATGGTCCCTGTTCCGCCGGACGCTACACGGTCCCGCGCGATTGGGTCGCGGGAAAGGTCACGAGCGTCGCGGCAGCGGGATGTTTCAATAGCCGCGATGCGTAACTGGATGCGCGGCGGTCTTGCGGCACGCGTGCGGCGGAGCCGGCAGGTCGCGGAGCAGGCCGATCGCGACAAAGAGCTCTCGCTCATCCAGCACCTCGCGGAGCTGCGGACGCGCCTGGTCATCGCCGCGATGGGCGTCGCCGCGACGACCATCGTCTCGTTCTTCTTCGCGACCGATGTCATCAAGTTCCTCGAGGCTCCGGCGCACCTGGGCAAGCCCCTCCAGATCATCAGTCCGACCGAAGGGTTCACCACATACATGCGCGTCGCACTCTTCAGCGGGATCGCCCTGGCCATGCCGCTCATCCTGTATGAGATCTACGCCTACATCGATCCCGCGCTGCATGCGAACGAGCGTCGTTTCGTACTGTCGCTCGGACCGTTCATCCTGCTGCTCTTCGTCGCGGGCATGGCGTTCTGCTACTACATCCTGCTCCCGAACGCGATCCAGTTCCTTTTCACCTTCGGCTCCGAGGTGTTCGAGGCGAACCCACGCGCGTCGGAGTACATCTCATTCGTGACGACCTTCATCCTCGGCGTCGGGATCGTGTTCGAGATGCCCGTCATCATCTTCGGGCTCGTGAAGGCGCACGTTGTCAGGCGCACGTGGCTCACCAAGCAGCGCCGCTACGTGTTCCTGCTGGTCTTCGTGCTGGGCGCGGTCATCACGCCGACGCCGGATCCGTTCAACCAGACCCTCGTTGCGATCCCGATGTACCTGCTCTGGGAGCTGGGGCTGCTCTTGGCTCGCTTCGCGTAAGGGTCGCCGACCTGCTGCTGGACCGAGCCGGCGGGCGCTGGCGTCCGACGCGGCCTGTTCGAGGATCTCGCGCACGATCGCCCAGTTGCGGTTCGCGGATCTCGCTGAACGCCCCGAAGGCCGGCTCATCGGCGGGGATCGGCGTCCGGTCGAGCCATGCCCCGTTGGCGTAACGGAAGAAGTCGTCGCACGGCCGGACCCACAGATCCATGTGGTCCCGTTCGATGCCTGGGCTGGGATCCGTCATCGGACGGCCACTGTACCGATGGCATCGCCCGCCGTCATGGCGCCGGAGCTAGGCCGGCGTGGACGAACGGCGCCGTGTCCGCGCCCCGCCTGCCCGGCGCGATCACGCACCATCCGCGGTACGGATTTGAGGCTCCAATCGAACGGCATGCCTGCACGCGCGTCAGCGCGGATCTGCAGGTGGGCGCCTCGCGGTAACGCGCCCTCGACATCGGTCCGCTGCGACAGAACACATGTTCTGATCCAGGCCCTGCTCGCGGTGCCGGCTCGCGGGGACCCGCTTGCGTGGTCGCAGCGGGACGCCGCTTCCACGATGGCAGCCGTCGTGCATGGCGGGGGCGCATGGACGACCTCGGACCCCTCCTCGAGCAGGTCCACCGGTTGCCCTGCCCGCAGTGCAGCCAGCGTCTCGAAGGCGCTTCGGTGACGTCGGTGGAGCGATCCGGAGAACGCTGGTGCGTGCTCCTGGTGTGCTCCGCATGCTCCGGATCATGCCTCGCGATGATCGAAAGGCCGGTCGACGCCGTGGCGAAGCCCCCGCCGCTCGACATTGACGACGTCCTCGATGCCCACGAGCTCTTGAGTGCTTCCGACGCGTCACTGCGGCGGCTGTTCGGCATCGGACGCAGAGCCTCAGCCCTGAAGCGCTAGCACCTCCCGATACACGCGGATGTAGCTGTCCACCATCCTCTCGCGGCTGAACCGCTCGGCGACGTGCTGACGCACCTGGCTCCGGTCGAGCGCGCCGACCCGCGTCAGCGCCTCCACCGCCTCGTCGACGCCGGCAACGACGAAGCCGCTCCGACCGTCCGCAACGACCTCGGCGACGGAGCCGCGCGGCGTCGCGACGACGGGCGTGCCGCACGCCATGGCCTCGACCATGCTGAGCCCGAACGGCTCCGCGAAGTTGACAAGGTGCAGGAGCGCATAGGCGCCGCCGAGGACGCGGCCCCGCTCTTCCGGCCCGACGGAGCCGATGTATCGGATGCGCTGCCCATCGACCCGCGGCTCGATCTCGCGTTCGAAGTAGCCGCGGTCGTGAACGATCCCCGCGATGATCAGCGGTCTCCCGCTGCGTATGGCGACCTCGATCGCTTCGGCCGTTCCCTTGTCGGGGTGGATGCGCCCGAAGAAGAGCAGGTATTCGCCCGGATCGCGCCGCAGCGTGAAGTCGTCCAGAGGTATCCCGTGGTGGATCGTCGCCAGGTAGTGGAGCGAAGGATGGCGGTCCGCGTCGCTGATCGATACGTAGTGCGTCGTGGCGTCGTACCGCTGGTAGGCGGGCAGGATGCGCTCCGACGAGAAGCCATGGATCGTGGTGAGCAGGGGCGTGCGCACCGTTCCGCTGTACGTGAGGGGCTGGAAATCGAGGTGGTTGTGGATGAGGTCGAATTCCGCCGCCCGCTCGAAGACGCTCGCGATGTGGAGCGATTCCCAGACCCTTCCGTCGAGCGCCGGATCCTCCGACACCGGGCGCGGGCAGACCGCCGACAGCCGCGCCCGCGTGAGGGAGTCCGCGGTCGCGAAGAGGGTGACGTCGATGCCGCGCTCCACGAGGCCTTCCGTCAGGAGCGAAACGACGAGCTCCCAGGGGCCGTAGTGGCGTGGCGGCGTGCGCCACGAGATCGGAGCGAGCATCGCCACGCGCACGAGCACCGTCGAGCAAGAGCACTGCCGAGGACGTTGGTCCAGTGTCGCCGAGGACCCAGCCGATGGAACAGTTGGCGCACTTCGCGCGACGGGCCGCTACGGTTCGACGCCGAACAGCGCCCCGCCGGCGCGGGCCAGGGCGACCCGCTCCTCCCAGATCCGCGCGAGGGCGGGCCCCTCGGGCGGCACGTCCAACGTTCCTCCCTCCTCCATCGCAGCCTGGGCCGCGACGACGCACGCCGGTACGGATGGCGCGCCGAGGAACGCGCCGTCGGGCAGCCGGACCACGCTTCGCGCCCCCGGCCAGCCGCGGTGCCGCGCCAGGTACTCGTCGAGGTCGGAGGGCGGTTCGCCGTGCAGGCGCAGGCCGTCCGCCAAGCGGACCGCGACGACGTCGTACGGGGTCATGGTCTCGCTCGCGATGCCTCGGGCGCACACGTAGACGACCTCGCCGACGAGCGAGGTGATGCGCCGGCTGGCATCCAGGAGCCGGGAGTGAGCGAGGACGCGGGTGGCCACCGTCAGCTCCGTCGCGGGCCCTTCGCGGATGAGCATCCGCCCACGATTCCACAGAGTTGGCCGGTCAGGCTGCCACAATCGGCCCCTGGGCGGTGCTCTTGAAGAAGGTGGAAGTCGAGACTTTGTCGGTGCGAGCCCGGTCGGTGAGTCAGCCGGCCGATCCCGCGCTCCCTGTTGCCTTCGAACGGCTGTTCCGCCGCGAATACGGCACGGTCGTGGGCATCGCGCACCGGATCCTCGGTGACCGGGACGCGGCCGAGGACGTCGCGCAGGAGGTCTTCCTGTCCTTCTACGGGCGCCATCCGGCCGACGCCGGCTACGCCGCGGCCTGGTTGCGCTCGGCCGCCGCGCACACCGCGCTGAACCACCTGCGCGGCTCGAAACGCCGGGCGGGACACGAGCTCGCCTCGGCACCGACCGGCGCCCTGCCCGACCCGAGCCGCGCGGCGGAGGACGCCGAGCGGATCGCGCAGGTCAGGGCCGCGCTGCTGCGGATGCAGCCGAATAGCGCCGCGGCGGTGGCGCTCCGCGCGAGCGGGCTCTCGTACGCCGAGGTCGCGGAGGCCGTCGATATCAAGGGCGATCAGATCGGAACATTCCTGCGCCGGGCGCAGGAGGCACTGCGTAGGGAGATGGCGAAATGGGACAGTTGAACGAACGAAGCGCGGAGGAGCTACTCGCGTCAGTGGAGGCTCCACCGGTCGACGTGCCGGTGGCCCTCGCTCGATTCCGCGGCGCGGTGGAGGCCCGCGGTATGCGCCCCGTGTCGCCACGGCGGTCAGGCTGGCTCTCCCGCGTTGCGATGCTTCCGCGTCTGCCGATGACCGTCGCCGCGGCGTTCGTACTTGTCGTCGCGCTCGGCGCGACGGGTCTGGCTGACTCGTTCTTCACGATCTTCGAGCCGCAGCGTTTCACGGCGGTGCAGGTGACGCCCGGCGACATGCACGGGCTGCCCGACCTTTCCGCCTACGGCACGATGTCGGAGCCCTCCCACGAGCCGGCGGTCAGCGTGGCAGATGCCTCGGCGGCCTCGGCGGCGGCCGGCTTCACCGTGCTGACTCCGGCGCGGCTGCCGAGCGGGGCCACGGGCGGACGCTTCCAGGTCATCCCGCGGACGACCGCGACCTTCACCTTCAGCGCCGAGGCCGTTCGCGCGACCGCGGCGAAGGCCGGGCGCACGCCGCCGCCGGTCCCGGCGGGGATCGACGGGACGACGCTGCTCATCCAGGGCGGGCCCGCGGTGGTGCAGACCTACGGCGCGCACCCCGCGGGCGGCACCTCGCCGGCGAACATGCCGACGCTACTGGTCGCCGAGGCGCGCGTGCCGAGCGTCAGCTCCAACGGCGCGAGCTTCGAGCAGGTGCGCGACTACCTGTTGGCGCAGCCCGGCGTCTCGCCGGTGCTCGCGGCGGAGCTCCGCGC